>CAYTWI010000082.1:0-15512 GCA_964442045.1 uncultured Bifidobacterium sp. | reverse complement strand
TTATTATTCATGCCAATGATAATTTTTGCAAAATTTCAAAATACAGCCGTGAAGAACTATTAGGCCAGGATCATCGTATTATCAATTCAGGTTACCACCCCAAAGAAATGATACGAGATTTGTGGGTGACTATAGCCAATGGCAAAATTTGGAAGGGTGAGTTGAAAAATAAAGCAAAGGATGGAAGTGTGTATTGGGTTGATACTACCATTGTTCCTTTCCTCAACAAGAAAGGTAAACCTTACCAGTATGTGGCAATTCGCTCCGATATAACTCAACGTAAGCAAGGTGAAGAAAAATTATTAAAATATTCCAATGCACTTGAGTTTAAAAATACCCAACTGGTTGATTTTTGTAACATTGTTTCTCATAATTTAAGAGCACCTTTAATCAATATATCCATGCTTATTGATTTTATTGAACAGTGCGATAACGAAGAGGATAGGGCTGAAGGGCAGGCTAAAATAAAACCTGTAATTAACCATTTACTGGAGGTGTTTAATGAATTGATAGAATCAATACAAGTAAAACAGGATACGGCAATAGAACAAAATGAAATAGATTTAGCGTGTTGTTTAAAAAATGTTCTGATTGGCTTTGAAACCCAAATAGAAGATTATGATGCCACCATAACGGCCTGTTTTGAGGATGCTCCTATTATTACTTTCCCTCAAAAGTATATGGATAGTATTCTTACCAATTTGATTAGCAATGCCCTGAAATATAAAGCGCGGGATCGTAAGCCTGTTATACAGGTTAAAACAGAAAAAAGAAACAATGCTGTTTTATTAAGTGTTGCCGATAATGGTTTAGGAATAGATTTAAACCTGCATAAGAACCATATATTTAAAATACGTAAAACCTTTCATAAACACCCTGATGCTAAAGGGTTTGGGTTGTTTATGATTAAAACGCAGGTAGAAGCAATGGGTGGGGAAATATGGGTAGAAAGCGAAGTAGAAAAAGGTACTACTTTTTTTGTCGAATTTAAAACGCAATAACTTATGAAAACAATTAAAACAATTACCCTAATAGATGATGATGATGTTTTTGTTTTTTTAACAAAGAAAATTATACAACAAACAAACCTGGTCGATTTAATAAAAGTTTTTGGTAATGGTTTAGATGCCATTAATTTTTTTAAAGAAA
Organism: uncultured Bifidobacterium sp.; assembly: GCA_964442045.1. Taxonomy (GTDB): domain Bacteria; phylum Bacteroidota; class Bacteroidia; order UKL13-3; family UKL13-3; genus JAAFJM01. The sequence goes on along the minus strand of CAYTWI010000082.1, from coordinate 14,363 downwards.
ATAAGGGTAATCCAGAGGCGCTACCTGAAGTTATTTTATTGGATTTAAGTATGCCTATAATGGACGGTTGGCAGTTTTTGGAAGAGTATACTATGCTAAATCCCTATGTAGGCAAAAAAATACTTATTTACATCTGTTCTTCATCCGTATCGCCTGCTGATGTAGCCCGTGCAAAATCAATCAGCGCAGTTTCTGACTACATAGTTAAGCCTATTACCAAGGATAAACTGATAGAAGTAATTAAAAATTTATAATTAAAACAGGTATTTAAAATAAATTCAATTGCTCTTTCAATAACCTGAATGTTTTCCTGTGGTACGGTGTAATGCCATGTTTCTCAATTGCCTTGCGGTGTTTTGTTGTTGGATAACCTTTGTTTTCATCCCATGCGTAATCTGGAAATTCCTGATGGTATTTCAACATCAGTTCATCGCGGTGTGTTTTGGCTAAAATAGATGCCGCGGCTATACTTTGAAACTTTGCATCACCTTTTACAATGCAGGTATGTTTTATATTTGGATAAGGAATAAAACGGTTACCATCTATTATTAAATGTTGTGGTTTTATTTTTAGAATATCAATGGCTTTGTGCATACTTAAAAACGAAGCTTTTAAAATATTCACTTCGTCTATTTGCTCATTGCTAAAACTGGCTACAGCCCAGGCCAGCGCCTTTTCTTCAATTTCAAAACGTATTTCTTCCCGTTGAGCATGGGTTAGTTTTTTTGAGTCATCCAAATATTTAATGCGTTTGTTTTTATCTAAAATAACAGCGGCTGCATATACCGGTCCTGCCAGACAACCACGGCCTGCTTCATCGCAGCCTGCCTCTAAAACTTCTGTTTGGTAAAATTTGGTTAATGCCATTGCTAATACATTATTTCATCCAACAAAGCTTTAAATTCATTGGCCGTTTTCAGGTCTTTATTTTGCCGAGCCAGATTAAGGCCTTTTTCCAAAAATAAAACAGCTTTTTCATTTTCATTGTTTTCGCTCATTAAAGCGCCCATTTGGTAAAGCGAAGCTACATGATTTTCGTCAAGCAGCAATACCTTTTCCAGTTGCTGAATGGTTTGTTGTGCTTGGTTCTGGCCTTTATATTCCATAGCCAAAGCGTAATTTAAAAAAATATCATCAGGCATTTCTGACAGCATTTCCTGCAGTTTTAATAATCTGTTATTTTGCATTAGGCTAAAAACATTTTTTAGATATTTTTGCTGCTCTTTTTAACAACAAAATTATCATTATATGAAGATATTGGTTTGTGTAAGCAATGTGCCTGACACCACAACAAAAGTAACGTTTACTGAAAATAATACCCAATTTAATGCAGGGGGTGTTCAGTTTATTATAAATCCTTATGATGAACTTTCATTAACCCGCGCTTTAGAAATAACTGAAAAACAAGGTGGAACTGTAACCACAGTTACTGTTGGTTTAGCTGATACTGAAGCTAGTATTCGTAAAGCTTTAGCCATTGGTGCTAACGATGCGGTTAGAATTAACGCTACTCCAACCGATGCTTATTTTGTGGCCGAACAAATTGCTGCTTATGCTAAAGCCGAAAATTTTGATTTGATATTTACCGGCCGTGAAAGTATTGATTACAACGGTGGGCAGGTTTGTGGCTTATTAGCGGAAATGCTTGGTTTACCTTCGGTAAATGTTATTACAAGCATTGAAGTTGAAGGTGGAAAAGCTACTATGGAAAGAGATATAGATGGTGGTAAAGAAAAAGTAAGCGCTAAATTACCGCTGGTAGTAAGTGCTCAAAAAGAATTAACAGAACCACGTATTCCGAATATGCGTGGTATTATGGCTGCCCGTACCAAACCGTTGAAAGTAGTTGAGCCAGCAAGTGTGGTAGCTACCAGTACAACTGTTGGTTTTGAATTACCTGCTCCCAAAGGATCAGTTAAATTGATATCGGTTGAGGAAGCCGGTTCAATTATTAGCATTTTACATAACGAAGCGAAGATTATTTAATTGAGCGGCTGGCAGCTGACTCCCGATAGCTATCGGGATGGCTACTGGCAACTAAAGTTTAAAAGAAGTATTAAGTTTAACAATTAAAAAAGCTAGCGGCCAGAAGCCAGAAGCTAGCAGCATAAAAATATGAACATATTAGTATTTGCAGAACAAATTGATGGCAACTTTAAGAAATCGGCTTTTGAAGCAGTAAGTTATGCCAGCCAGATAGCACAAGCACATAATGGAACTGTTACTGCTGTGGTACCGGGTAATGTAGCTGATGATAAATTAGCTGAATTAGCCAATTTTGGTGCAGGCAAAATAGTTAGCATTAAACACGCTCAATTAAATGGTTTTAATGCTGAAACCTATACAAAAGTAATTTGTAATATAGCTACAAGTGAAAACTCAAGTATAGTAGTAGTTTCAAATACCTACTCAGGTAAATCAGTGGCGCCACGCATAGCTGCCCGTTTAAAAGCAGGTATAGCCAGCGGTGTTATTTCAATGCCTAATACAAGCAATGGTTTTGTAGTGCGCAGAGGTGTATTTTCAGGAAAAGCTTTTGCTGATGTAAATTTAACAACTGATGTAAAAGTATTGGCTATAACACCTAATACATTTAACACTATTGAAAACAAACAAGCAGCTAATATTGTAAACGCTGAATCAGGTTTAGCTGATGCTGATTTTACAACACAATCAATAGAAATAAACAGGGTTACAGGTAAAATACCTTTAACAGAAGCAGAAATAGTAGTAAGTGGTGGTCGTGGTTTAAAAGGTCCTGAAAACTGGCATTTAGTAGAAGATTTAGCTACTGCTTTAGGCGCAGCTACTGCTTGTAGCAAACCCGTAAGCGATATGCACTGGAGACCACATAGCGAACACGTTGGTCAAACAGGTATTACCATTAAGCCGAATTTATATTTCGCTATTGGTATTTCAGGTGCTATTCAGCATTTAGCAGGAGTTAGCTCAAGTAAAGTAATAGTGGCTATTAACAAAGATCCTGAGGCTCCTTTCTTTAAAGCGGCTGACTATGGTATAGTAGGTGATGCTTTTGAAATTATGCCCAAAATTATTGAAGCAGCTAAAGCATTTAAAAATAGCTAGTAGTTAATAGTTGTTGGTTGATAGACCATTGCAATAAAAATATAACTGAAAAAGTTCAACCGTAATTGGTTGAACTTTTTTATTATAGTTACATAATAATACCACAAATTTGTGGCTGTTTAAATACCAAATACATTGAGCAAAAGAAAATTTAAACCATACGTTTTAGAAAACATTGAAATAGTAAGTGCTGGTAGTGAAGGCAAAGCTATAGCCAGACATGAAGGGCAGGTAATATTTGTTGATTTTGCAGTGCCCGGTGATGTGGTAGATTTATATGTGCATCAAAAAAAGAGATCGCATTCTTTTGCACGCATTCAAAAAATAAATAGACCTTCACCTGAACGTATTGAACCATTTTGCTCACACTTTGGTGTGTGCGGTGGTTGTAAATGGCAGCACATGGGTTACAATACCCAGCTTAAATACAAACAGCAACAGGTTGTTGATGCATTTGAACGTATTGGTAAGTTTCCTTTTCCAAGTCCCGAAAAAATTATTGGCTCTGAAAAAACGCAGTATTACCGGAATAAATTAGAGTTTAGTTTTACAGATAAAAAGTGGTTGGAAACATTGGATAATAAAGATGATTTAAGTGCAGCTGAACATAAAGGTTTAGGTTTTCATATGCCTGGTAAATTCGATAAAATTTTAGATGTACAGAAATGTTATTTAATGGATGATTTACACAATGAAATAAGGAACAGTATTAAAACATTTTGTGTAGACAATGAATTTGATTTTTTCAATGCACGTAGTCAGGAAGGTTTTATGCGTAATATGATTTTGCGTAATACCAGCTTGGGGGAGTGGATGCTGGTTGTTGTTTTCAAACAATACGATGAAGAAAAGATTAATTTATTGATGGAATTTTTGAAAAATACTTTCCCCCAGATTACTTCTTTGTTATATGTGGTAAATAGTAAAATGAATGATACTATCCATGATTTAGAAGTAAAACTATATGCAGGCAAACCTTGTATGGTAGAACAGTTGGAAGATTTAAAATTCAATGTACAGCCTAAATCATTTTTTCAAACCAATACTGAGCAAACATTTAACCTGTATAATGAAGCCCGCAAAATGGCTAACTTACAAGGTAATGAAATAGTATATGATTTATATACGGGTGTTGGTTCAATAGCTAATTTTGTAGCCCGACAGGCCAAATCGGTAATCGGTATAGAGTATGTAGAGCAAGCCATTGTTGATGCCAAAGAAAATGCAGCTATAAACAATATTACCAATACGCATTTCTATGCAGGCGATATGAAGGATATTTTAACGGATGAGTTAATTGCCAAACATGGCCATCCTGATGTAATTATAACTGACCCGCCACGTGCAGGTATGCATCCTGATGTTATAACACAATTGTTGGCTGTAAAGGCTGCACGCATTGTTTATGTGAGTTGTAACCCTGCAAGCCAGGCACGCGATATTGCCATGATGCAGGAAGTGTATGAAGTGAAAAAATTACAGGCGGTTGATATGTTTCCACATACGCATCATGTAGAATGTGTTACTTTACTGGAACTAAAATAACATCCATTTTATTCTACTTTTAATACTTTAAATTCAACCCTACGGTTTGCTGCTTTACCGGTTTCCGTATCGTTGGTGGCTATAGGTAAACGTTCGCCATAACCTTGCCACTGTAAACGGTTGGGTTTAATACCTTTTTGTATTAAGTAATTTACACAAGCTTTAGCACGGTTGTTGGAGAGTTTTATATTGTATTGATAAGAGTTTTGACTATCAGTATGCCCCATTATTTTTATCACCATTTTAGGGTACTCATGCATAATATCCAATAAGTTGTTTAACTCGGTATACGATTGCTTTAGGAGTATAGATTTATCTAATTCAAAATTGATATTACGCAAAGCATAAGTCTTACCTACTTCAAATACAGGCTTGTAATTATACATGGTATCTCTGCAATCGCAGCTGCTGTCATTGCGTACCTCGGCTAAACACAGATCATCGTAATACAGGCGTACATGAAAATAATAAGGGTCGAGATATTGTTGGTTAATAGTATCAAAAACAGCATTTAATTGTTTATTTATCTGGTTAATAATTTGCTGCTGTTCTCTCCTTGTATTTGTCATGTAATTAAGCATGAGACGCTTTTGTCTTTTAATCTGACGGCTGTTTTCAGAGGGCTCCGGCATTTCTATTTTCCGGTGTGCAAATGTATCTTTAATATAGGCTACCAGTGAATCGCGTTCTTTAATCAATCGTGTTTTTATATTCACTAAACTATCGTATAAACTATAAGTAAACTCATTATGAAAACGCCCTAAATAAAAATACTCACCGGAGGTTTTAGCGGTAAAAGTAAGGTAATGATATTGCCAGAAGGGGCGCAAACGCTCCGGGTTCGTATCAATAGGAAAGCTGGCTAAAGGCTCTGCTTTAATACGAATCCTAACAGGGCTTACCTGCTCATAGTATGGTAAAACAGCACACTCAAAATATTGCAGTTTTTCTATTTTATTCCACGTCTCACTTTTTACATATGTTTTTACACGCATATGGTATTTTTTACCAGCCTCCACGGGCTTTTTCAGCTTCACACAAAGGTACTCACTGGGTAAAGGCATAATGGTGCAAAGCCCATGTATATAGTTGGGCACTTCTTTACCGTTTGTATCAATGCGCTGTAACTCGTAATGGTAAAAATCATCCTTGGGTTGTGACCAATGGCTTGGTGTACCATCTTTTAGCCGTTTTTCAAAACCCGGGTTGGGTATTAAATTCTGGCCTTTACTGCTTATGAAAAAGAAAAGCAGGCTTATGATATGTAAAAGCGATTTATACACCGGTTAATCTGAAGGAGTAAATGTTTGTAAAAAATAACGAAATGCAATTTTAATTATTTTACCTGTTATTATAATGTTTTGCTATTGAGCATGTTTTATTATCATTGATGAAAAGGGCCTAAATCATTCATTAAGTTAATGTAAAGTAAAACAAAAATCACGGCTAAAAAATAAATTATTCCTTGTATTCAGCTATATTTTATTTAGAATTGAACCATGAGTTACGAAACAATATTATTTGAGCAAAACGAAGGTGTTGCTACATTAACTTTAAACCGCCCTGATGTGTTTAATGCGTTTAATGAGCAACAAAGTTTTGATGTAATTGATGCATTAAAAAAATGTGCTAAAGACAAAACAATTAGGGTATTGGTAATTACAGGGGCAGGTAAAGCTTTTTGTAGTGGTCAGGACTTAAAATCGATAGCGGGCGCTGAAAACCGCAGCTTACGTGAGAGTATAGATAAACGTTATAATCCAATGATTAAAACCATTCGTAATTTACCAATACCGGTAATTTGCAGATTGAATGGCGTAGCTGCCGGAGCAGGCTGCTCTCTGGCATTAGCTTGCGATATGATTGTAGCAAGTGAAAATGCTACTTTAATTGAAGTGTTTATCAATGTTGGTTTGGTATTAGATTCGGGCTCATCATATTTCTTACCACGTTTGGTTGGTTCTGCAAGGGCATTTGAGTTAAGCACCATGGGTACTAAGGTTACTGCACAGCAAGCTTTTGACTGGGGTATGGTAAACCGTATTTGTAAGTTAGAAGAGCTGGACGCTGAAGTGAAAAAGATAACTGATTATTATGCAACGGCACCTACTAAAGCCATCGGCTTAATGAAAAAAATGTTAAATAAATCGTTTAACAGTAACCTGGATACCATGCTTGAGTATGAAGCTTATTGTCAGGAAATAGCGGGTCGAAGCAAAGACAACAAAGAAGGGGTAAAGGCTTTTATTGAAAAGCGTAAACCTAACTTTACCGGTGAATAGATTTTACTTAAACTCACTCCTTTAAAAAGATTACTTCTATGAAATTTGGTGCTATCGATATTGGTTCAAATGCTGTTCGCTTGCTAATAGTTCGCGTAAACGAAAATGAAAATGACCTTGATGTTTATAAAAAACTGGAATTTGTGCGTGTGCCTATTCGTTTAGGTGATGACTCATTTAAACATAAAAAGATAAGTAAAGAGAAACGCAAAATTTTTATGAAGTCAATGGAAGCATTTAAACTGATTATGGATGCTTTTGGTGTTGATTACTATATGGCTTGTGCTACCAGTGCCATGCGCGAGGCTCAAAACGGACAAAAAATAGTGGATAAGGTTTTCAAGAAGTATAACTTAAAAATAAACATTATTTCGGGGGTAAGGGAGAGTGAAATAATACTGAACTCAATAAAAAATTATTTTAAACCAGAGCAAAACTATTTAACCATTGATGTAGGAGGAGGTAGTACTGAGATGACGGTAATAGTTAAAGGCAAGCCAGTTAACTCAGTTAGCTTTGATATTGGAACAGTGCGTATGGTTGATGGGGCTGTAAAAGAAAAAACCTGGCAAACCATTGAGCATTGGGTAAAACATAAAACAGCGGAAATACCTAATTTAGAAGCTGTAGTTACCAGTGGTACCATTAATAAAATATCTAATATGTTAAATCCTGCAGACCCGGAGTATTTTACACGCAAGCAGTTAAAAGATTTTCATAGAAAGGTAAGCAAAATGAGTATTGAGGAGCGCATGGATCAGTTAAAGTTAAATCCTGACAGGGCTGACATTATTGATATATCGGCAGATATTTACTTGCGCATTTTAAACTGGTGCAATATTGAAACCATACATGCACCCAATGCCGGTTTAAAAGATGGTATGCTCAATGAGCTATACGAAAAATACTACTAGCGTTTCATGAACAAACATTTAGCATTTTTACAGGAGTGTATTGGCCAGAGTACTAACGACAAAGGGCTGGGAGCTGTAAGCAAATGGATAAACGGTACATTGTTATTTGCCGAAGAAGGCCATTTGAAGTTTGCTTTTGTGGTAGACAAAACCTGGCTTAATCCTGCTAACACATTTCATGGAGGAATGGCTGCAACTTTAATTGATGATGTAATGGGGATAACCATTTACAGCTTAGGTAGCGAAATATTTTATTCAACGGTTAATTTCAACCTTGACTATTTATCATTTGCCTTAGCGGGCGATACTATTACAGTGGAAGCCAGAGTAGTACGTAAAGGAGTTGCCGTTATTCATATAGAGGCATTTATATATAAGCGTAATAAGCTACTGGTTAAAGCTACCTCCAACGTAGTGAGCAGTGGTAAGAAAGTATTTTAACATTATTTTTATAAGTCTTTTTATACTATTACAAACCACTTTTTTGATGATTTCTTTAACTTAAAATAAACCCGTTTTGCTTTAAGTCATTTTCCTTTTTTATGGAAAATTTTATACATATTTTAATGGATTGAGTAATAATTTTAATTTGTGGGTAATTTTTATGCTACCCGCCTATGCTTTATGAAAGTAGCCCTAAACGTTGATTATGGCTACTTTTTTATTGTCATTTTAGTTAACATTAAAACAAGATTAATAAATTTTTACATGTTAAAAATTTTGATTTATCAAAATAAATTTTAAACATTGATGTAAGTTAGTCTTTTTTAACCTATCAAAAAAATTAAAAACTATTTATTATTTATTATGGTAAAAACACTTCTACAATCCAAACATTTTCTATTTCTCTTTATTACAGCATTATTCTTAATGCTGAGTTCGTCAAAAGCCAGTGCCATAAGTGGTGGTACTTACACTATTGACTCTTCGTTGGCTGCTAGCTCAACCAATTACCGGGACTTTGTTTCGGCCGTAAGTGATTTAAAGTCTGGAACAAGAAGTGACGGGGGGACTCCAAATGGAGCGGGGGTAACAGGCGCAGTAACTTTTAACGTTGCAGCCGGAACTTTTGTTGGTCAATTAGACATTACGGCCATAACGGGCGCAAGTGCAACTAACACCATTACTTTTGATGGTGGGGCTGGAAATGCTGCCACCCGTATTGTTCAGGCAGCACCAACCGCCTTAGCTACTGCATTTACAATTAAAATTAACAATGCACAGTACATTAATTTACGAAACATAACTATACGAGGAGCCGGAACTACTTATGGCTGGCCCTTACATATATTTAATGTTTCGAGTAATGTAAAAGTTAAAAACTGTATTATTGATTTTACATCATCACTTACACTGCACATCAATAATAATTTTTGTGCATTGGTTGTAAATAACAGTACAGCGGGCCCCACAAATGGTACTACCTCACTGGTTAATTTAGAGATTGACAGTAATCGTTTTATAGGCGGTTATGCCAATTATTTTTATGGTGCTTCTTCAAATACTGGTATTTATTTCAGAGGAAATAGTTTTGATAGTACGGACTATTACGGATTGTATCTTTATGGTTCAGTTCAGGCTAAAGTTGTAAATAATAACTTTAACATGAAAACAACAGGTAATGTGTCTTCTTATGGAATATACTTTACTACCAGTAATGCTTCAACCGGAAATTTTCATGAAATAAGTAATAATAAAATTATCAATTGTGGCTTAACAGGTATTTATCTTGGAGCTTCTAACGGACAAAGCTCATCTCGCAGTCAAATGTTTAACAATGCTATAGGTGGAGGTTTTAGAACATTGACTAATCCTATAGGTATAAATATTTCTAATTCATATGCATGGGATGTGTTTCACAACAGTGTGAATTTGGATATAGCTGCAAACGGAACACAGGCAACGCCTATTTATTTAGGTAACTGCTGTACAACAGGAGCAACTTTACTGGATATAAGAAATAACATTTTTGCGATAACAGCAGCAGGTAGTACAGCTTATGTAATGTACATGCCTAACGGTTATAATTATGCAGTATCAAGCACTGCTGGATTAAACTACAATATTTATTACAAACAGGGTGCAAGTATCAGTGATCCTTTTCTTTACAGTGGAGGTACTATTTTAACCATGGCCAATTTTGTAAACAATAGCTCATACAATGCTAATTCGTTTGCAGCCAACCCGATGTTTACCAGTGCAAAAAATTTAAAACCTATTACGCCCTGTAATAATGGCGTGCAAATTACAGCGGTAACATCTTCTATTAACAATATAACCCGTAACAATCCGCCTGATATCGGAGCTTACGAAGTAACTCCTGTAAGTGATGATATTGGAATTGAAAGGATTACATCTCCTGCTTTACCATTTACTGCGGGTACACAAAATGTATCTTTATTGTTACGTAACTACGGCAGCAATGTGGTCACATCTGCAAATGCATATTACGATATTAATGGTGCAGGTCCAGTTTTTACGACCTGGTCAGGTAGCTTAGCCTCATGTGCTACTACTACGGTTACTTTTTCGGGTGCTAATCAATATACCTTTATGCCCAATACGCAGTACAGTATTAAAGCATACAGCGATTATCCTAACAGTACCAGCGATGCCAATACTGTAAACGATACTACCATTATACCGGTTGTGTTTCCTGCTTTGTCAGGTAATTATACCATTGATCAATCGAGCCCGGCTAGTACTACTAACTTTGTGTCATTCAGTGCTGCGGCTTTGGCTTTAAATAATGGTGGTGTTAATGGTCCTGTAGTATTTACTGTTTTGGGTTCTACTCCTTATGCGGAGCAAATGACTTTATCGAATGTGCAAGGTGTATCTACAACCAATACCATTACTTTTGATGGTGGTGTGGGTAACGCAGCGAGCAGAATAATAAACTTTGCTGCTTCTACACAAGCGGCCAGCCATACCATTCGTATTGATAATACACCATGGGTGAGAATTAAAAACTTAACCATTCGTGGTTCGGGTGTAAGCTATGCCTGGCCTGTTCATTTAATGGGGAATAATGCTTCCAATGTGCAGGTGCGTAATTGTATTATTGATTTTGGAACCGGTGGCGGTGTTAACGGAACCTCTGATAACTTTACCGGTATTGTGATAAACGGAGGCGCAGCCAGTATAAGTACTAATTCAATACCTAATAATATTGATATTGACAGTAACCAGATAACCGGTGGTAACAATGGTGTATATGTTTACAGCCAGGGGTCTTATAATTTAAACATACGTTATAATACAATCACTAATGCCAATTACTATGGTATATATATGTATTATATGTATGGTTATAAATGTAACAATAATACCATTAACATGCGTGTTACCGGTAATGCAGCTTCAAATGGAATTTATTCTAATTTCACTTTGAATAACAGCTACCAGTATGAGTTAATGAATAATATTATTACCGATGCCGGCCAGTACGGTATACAGTTTTATTATATGCAGGGGGGGGCAACCAATCCTGCCCGTATTATTAATAATATGATTGGCGGTAATTTCAGAAGTACTGACCCTGCTGCTGTTTATTTTAATCAAAACTGCCAATATGTAAATTTCTGGTTTAACAGTTTGATAGTAGACAATGCTACTTCAGGTGCACAAAGCTCAGTTGTTAAGTTCATGAACAACTGTAGTAATTTTGATGTGCGTAATAACAATTTTGTTTCGAATAATGCAAGTGCAAATACCTATATTTTATATGCTGATGCAACCAGCAGCGCTTTTAACAGCTTAAATTATAATAATTACTACAAGGTTGGTAACCCTACTTCACGCTTTGTGTTTTTAAATGGTACCAATTATTCATTGGCTAATTATAAAGGTGCTTTAGGTTATAATGTTAACTCGGTAAGCATTGATCCTACTTATACTACCAATAAAAATTTGAAAACTACATTGGTTTGTAATAATGGTGTGGCAATTAGCGGTGTTACTACCGATTTTGAAGGTGATTTAAGAAACAATCCACCTGATATTGGTTGTGATGAAAACTTATCAGCTTCACCGCTTGATTTATCAATATCAGCTATTACAGGCCCAACATTGCCAATAGCCATTGGTACTCAAAATGTACGTGTAGTAATTAGGAACAACGGAACGTCAACTATTAGCTCGGCTGAGGTAAATTACCAGGTTAACGGTGGTTCTGTACAAACTATTTTCTGGACAGGAACCTTGAATGCTTGCGATACACAAACGGTAGAATTTAATGCTACCAGTGGAGCAGGTGGAACAGACCAAAGGGTAACTTTTTTACCTGGTATAGTATATACAATTACGGCTTATACTTCTTCGCCTAACAGCACTCCTGATTTAGTGCCAATAAACGATACGGCAAGAATAAGCAATGTGTGTACCGGCTTAGCAGGTAGTTTTATCATTGATTCGGCAGGTACTCCAAGTGCTACTACATTTACTACATTTACCTCGGCTGTTACCGCATTAACTTGTGGTGGAATAAGCGGGCCAGTAATATTTAATGTAATGCCTGGAACTTATACAGGCCAGTTAGACTTAACAGCTGTAAACGGTGCAAGTGCAGTTAATACCATTACGTTTGATGGTGGTGCTGGTAATGCATCTACATGTATTATAAACTTCGCTGCTACTTCAACAGCTTTACCATATACCTTACGTTTAAACAATACACAGTTTATTACTTTAAACAATTTAACCATACGAGGAAGTGGAACAACTGCTGCTTGGCCATTACATATTTTCGGAAATTGTAATGCTATTAAAGTTAAAAATTGTGTGGTTGATTTTGTGGGTGGAAGTGGTTTAACCGGGACAAGTGATAACTATGCAGGTATTGTATTGAACAATTTTGCTTCTGCTCCTAATGCTACAAGCGGAACAAGTGCATCAACCAATATTGAAATAGACAGCAACCTTATAATAGGTGGAAATACTTCTACTTATTTAATAGGTAACGGTACCAATACGGGTATTGCTTACAGGTATAATATTGCTGATAGTGCTAACACAAACGGTATTTATGTGAGCAATGTTATAGCTCCTAAAATTAATAATAATACTGTTGAAATGCGTACCGTTGCTGCCTCTACAACCAGTCAGGGGATTTATTTAGCTACTGTTAGCAGTAATGCCTCCTCAAAAGCTGAAATAAACAGGAACAAAATTACCGATGCTGCCTTATATGGTATTTATGTTACAAGTAGCTCGGGTATTGCAGCATCACGCTCACAGATGATTAACAATACTTTTGGGGGTGGTTTCAGAAATGCAACTCCTTACGGTATGTATTTTACGTCTTCAAATTATTGGAATATCTGGAATAACTCTGTAAATATTGATAATGCTGCCACAGGTACCGCATCAGCTATTTACTTTACAGGTAGTACTGTTAACGATTGCAGAAATAACAATTTTGCTATTACCAATGCATCGGCCAGTGTTAATATGTATCCTTTCCGTGCTGTTTCAGGTGTAACTTTCAGTGCACTGAATTACAATAACTATCATAAATCGGTATTGGGTTTACAACATATTCTGGTAAACGGAACCAACTATGATACCTTATCTTATAATACTGCTACTTCAGGTGGGTTAAACTCAATTCGTGTTAATCCGCTTTATACAGCTACCAGAAACTTATTGCCAACAGTTGCGCTTAATGGTGTTCAATTGGCTGCAGTACCTACTGATATTTTAGGCGTACAACGTAATAACCCACCTACTATGGGTGCTTATGAAAAAGCTTCAAGTGCTACTACTGATTTAGGAATTATTTCGGTAATTGCCCCTGATACTTTCTTATCGGCTGGATTACAAAATGTAGTTTTAACGGTTAAAAACTTTGGCGCTACTACTATTAACAGTTTTAATATTCGTCATACTGTTAACGGTACCAATATGCAGGATTCATTATTTAGCGGGTTAAGTTTAGCTACTAATGATGTAATGCAAATTGTATTGGATGGAACCAAAAGAGCCAATATATTACCTGCAGTATTAACAACATTTAAAGTATATATACACCAACCAAATAGCAGTAACGATGATAATTTGATAAATGATACTGTTACTGTTGGCCCTAAAATTACTTCATTAAAAGGTATTTATACTATTAACCCAAGTGGTGGAACAGGCGGAACTAACTATACCAGTTTCAGAAGTGCTATCAATGCATTAAATACCGGAGGCGTTTCGGGCCCGGTTACTTTTATAGTATCAGCTGCTACTTATAATGAACAGGTTAATATTGCCGCTATTACAGGTAACAGCAATACCAATACTATTACGTTTGATGGTGGTGTAGGAAATGCAGCAACAAGAATTATTGATACTGCTGCCAATACAACAAGCAATTTCTGGACGGTAAGGTTAAACGTAGCCAGCAATATTATTTTTAGAAACTTAACTATTCGCGCAAGTGGTGCCAATTATGGTGCAGCTGTACATGTATTGGGTAACAGTAATTTCAGTAAATTTAAAAACTGTGTAATGGAAATTACAGGAGCAGGTGCTACCAGCACTTCTGCTA
>CAYTWI010000081.1:0-15534 GCA_964442045.1 uncultured Bifidobacterium sp. | reverse complement strand
GCTGTTTTTATATTTATCTATTTTTACTATATCAATAGTGCTTCTATACAGGAACTAAATGGCAATACATTAATGATGGGCCATTCTTTAACCCCTTCAGCCGCTGCACTGAGCAGTATTGTTGAAGGTCTTTGTACGGGAGGTATTACTTCCTTTATTATAATGCAATATTATAAATCCGGCTTTTACAAAACACGCCAGGAACGAAATAATGATATATCTAAAATGTAGTACAGCATGAAAGAAACAATAGCTTATTCACGCTCTCTTTTTTTTGAAAAAAGGAACAGGATTCTGTCAAACTAACAGGGATTAACAGCGCGCTTGCAATTATGTCTTTCATTGTTATTTTATGGTTAGTAATAGTGCCTTTACTTATTTTTCTGTTTCGGGGCGAATAATTATTTGAACCTTAACCACCATTATTGGTGGTTTTTTTTATAAACCAATAGTATGAAATCAAACAATCAAAAAAATGTTTCCTTAGTACAGTCTAAAAACAACAAAAATGTGGAGACAAACAAGAGAGAAGATGAAAACAATGGAGAAGATCCGTTTGTATATTCACCTGAAGACGATATTTATAATCACTTTAAGAAAGAAAGTGATATTGATCCGGAAGACCCTTCCCATTTAAAACAAAAAGATGAAAAACCTGGTAAAGGAAACGAAAAGAATTTTCTTGAAGATATGTCGGGCGATGATTTAGACGTACCGGCCAGTGAACTTGATGACCCACAGGAAGAAATTGGCAGCGAAGACGAAGAGAATAATTATTATAGTTTGGGTGGCGACAATCATGATGATTAAATAACTCTGCAACTCATTATTCGATTTATTAAAAGACCCATTCTATACTTACAACCTTAGCAAATTGGCTAAGGTTTTTTTTATGCTTAACTATAAGCAAACTTAAATTCACACCAAGCTGGTGCCTATATCCGTTAAACAGCTTATAACAACAAGAGCGCATTCTTTTATTTCAATTGCACTTTTCTACTAACAAAACTTAAATAGGTTAACTATTGCACTTAAAACTGTTAGCTGCTTTATAAGCAAATGCAGTAAAACAATCAATCAGTAATAAAACTATTGGAAAAAAGCGCAACAAAAAGGCCCGTTCTGTCAAGAACGAGCCTTATTTGCCTAAAACTAATTAACTATAAAATATATTAATTACTTTACTACTTCAATGAACTCCACTTTAAACTCTACTCGTCTATTGCGTGTTCTGCCTTTTGGTGTTTTATTAGTGTCTACCGGCATTGTTTCACCATAACCTGTTGCGGTTAAACGCATTGGGTTAACACCTTTGGTTATTAAATAGTTGGAAACTGAAGTAGCACGATCTTGCGAAAGAGTCATATTCATCGCATCGTCACCAACATCATCAGTATGGCCACCTATTAATAATTTATAAGAAGGATTATCTTTCATTACTTTAACAATAGCATCTAATATAGGATACGAAACCGGTTTAATAATTGCTTTACCTGTTTCAAACTGTATACCTTGTAATGCTTTTTGGAATAATTGTGTTACTGCTTTAGAAACTTCGGGACAACCTTTGTTAGCAAAAGTTCCCGGTAAAGTTATACATCTGTCAATATCATCATAAATACCATCGTTATCGGTATCAGGACATCCAGCGTGAGCAGGGCTTCCTGCAACATTAATACATTTGTCAATACCATCATTTACACCATCGTTATCAGTATCAGGGCAACCGTTGGTACTTGCAGGACCTTTTGCATTAGGGCACTGGTCTTTCGAATCTTCAATACCATCATTATCCGCATCAGGGCAACCTTTTAAAGAAACAACACCTTTTACTTCAGGGCAACGGTCTTCATCATCTTTTACGCCATCACCATCAGTATCAGGACATCCTTCAAAGGCTAATATACCTTTAATATTAGGGCATTTATCTTTACTGTCAATTATACCATCATTATCAGTATCTGGACATCCGCCTAAAGCTAATAAACCTGCTACATCAGGACATTGGTCTTCTTTATTAGCCACACCGTCTTTATCAGTATCAGGACAACCTTTTGCCGTTCCTGCTTCATTAGGGCATAAATCCAGATAATCGGCTACGCCATCTTTGTCTGAATCCAAAGGACATCCCTCTTTGTCAACTTTTGCCGTTTTTGGTGTGCCAGAGCATTTGTCTTTTTTATCATTCACCCCATCACCATCTTCATCATACTCTTTTCCTAAATTAAAGTTTAAACCAACGGTGTGTAATAAAAAAGCATCGTTCATACCACCAACAGGTTGTAAATCGCGTTCATCGCTTGTAACTAAGTAACCATAAGTGGCCTGGTAATTAATACCTATTACACCACTTAGTCTTACATTAAGTCCGCCTCCCACCATCAGTGAAAAGTCTTTACCTTCTACGGTACTTGTACCCTGAAATCTTGACAAGCCAACACCAGTTAATAAATAAGGTTGGAAAATGCTGTTTTCTTCCAGCATGTAACCATTATTAAATTTATATTTTACATGTACATTTAAATGCAACATATCAGCTCTGAATCCAGCCTGGTTAGGTTCGTAATAGCTCCACGAGCCATAAGTTCCCATTCCACCTAAATCAAAAGAAGGGGTTAAATAACGTGTTAAGCTTAATCCAACTGTATAGGTTTTATCAATATTATCAATTGTTTTATTGTTAAAGTATAAAAAGCGGTTGCCCAAATCACCGGCATACTCGCTTGTACCGGCCATAAGACCTATATTCCATTTGCGCTCTTCTGTTTGTGCCATTGCACCAAGCACCCTGAATAAAATCAGTGAAGAAATTAGTAAACGTTTCATATTGTTATAATTTTTAATTGTTGTTTTTTAATCATAACAAAGATATTTTTAAGTATAGTCCGGGCACTTACAGATATTTGAATTAAAATTACATCATTCACACATTCTATATAATCACCCTTTTGTACATATAAATATGTAATCATAAGTTAACCTTGACTTTAAAACGAATTTCCTTCTTCCAGACAAGCCATAAATGAATAAACTAAACATTAAAGACAGATACAATACCTGTAGTTGAAGTACCTAAAGTTAAAATGTTACAAAGAATTAAATATCTTTGAACGTACGGTTTAGCTATTAATTAGCAATACTATTCCACCGCAAAAAATAATTATTATACTTATAAAATATGAATAATATAAAAGTTCCTTTTTATGCCAAAGCAACCCTGATAATAATAGGCTTGTATGCTTTTATTAATGTACTTTATATAACACAGGATATTATTGTTCCTATTCTTGGCTCCGCTATTATAGCTATTGTTCTAAGTCCTCTGGTTGATTCTTTAGTAAAGAAAAAATTAAACACTATACTGAGCATTTCTATTGTTATTACATTGGCTTCTATAAGTGTTATTATTTGTGTGCTGCTATTATCATCACAAATAAGTGTATTTACCGAATCCTTTCCTTTACTGATTGATAAGTTTTACGATGCTTTAAACAACACTACAACATGGATTTCTGCCAAATTTAATATAAGCAGTAAAAACATGAATGCTTTTATAAAAGATACAAAAGTAGAAATACTGGGAAGCTCACGTTCGCTAATAGGTACAACCCTAACATCAATGGGAAATATGTTGTTTACCTTATTACTGGTTCCTGTATATGTTTTTATGATATTATACTATAAACCATTACTGCTTGAATTTATACGTAATGTATTTGGTGAAAGCAATCACCATGAAGTAAATGAAATACTTACTGCAACCAAAAAAATTGTTCAACGTTATTTAATCGCTCTTTTACTGGAGGCAGCCGTTATAGCAGTGCTTAACAGCTTAGGGCTTTTAATTATAGGTATTGACTATGCTATTATCCTGGGTATAATCGGGGCTATTTTAAATGCCATTCCATATATAGGTGGTATTATAGCCACAGCCCTTCCTATTATGATAGCCATTGCTACCAAGGACTCTTTTAGCTATGCCTTATACATACTTATTGCTTATATTTTAATTCAGTTTATAGATAACAATTACCTGCTTCCTAAACTGGTTGCATCACGTGTTAAAATCAATGCACTTATTTCTGTTGTTGCTGTAATAATAGGTGGGCAACTATGGGGTATTACGGGCATGTTCCTTTCTATTCCTCTTACCGCTATTATTAAAGTTATTTGCGACAATATACAAGCATTAAAGCCTTGGGGGGCGCTATTAGGCGATGCTTTACCCGTAACAACAAGAGAACCAAAATTGGAGGAATCAAACCATGAATTAGAATAAAAACTATTAAATTGCATTAGAGAAATAGCAATGCACAAAAACATATGGGAAATTTTAAAGCCAAAGTTAATTACACTTAAGTAAACTTATAAATGCTTTTAAAACAGTACCATTAAACATTCACATTATTAATACATACTGTTATGAAACAATTATTAAAAAAAAGCATTCTGTTTTTAAGCATTTTACCTTTTGGCGCATTCGCTCAGGAAAAATACGGAAATACACTTAATTTAGGTTTAGGCATTGGAGGAAGATATGGCTATTATGGCTATGCATCACGCTCATTGCCGGTATTACATTTAAACTACGAGTTTGATGTAGCCAAGAATTTTACATTAGCTCCTTTTATCAGCTTCTCATCGTTCACCAACGATTATTACTGGGGCAATAACAATAACCCATACCGAAACTATACATACCGCGAAACTATTATTCCAATTGGTCTTAAAGGTTCATACTATTTTGACGATTTGTTAAAGGCAAATAAAAAATGGGATTTCTATCTGGCCGGTTCATTAGGCTTTGCTATCATCAATCAATCATGGGACAATGGATTCAATGGCGATAAAAATTATTACCGTGGTGGAAGTCCTTTATTCTTAGACTTACATATTGGAACAGAATATCATTTCAATAGTAAACTGGGTGCTTTCCTTGACCTATCAAGTGGAGTATCAACTATTGGTTTGGCTATTCACACCAAATAACTAATAACTAAATAAACCACAGGCTTGGCCTGCTAATTGAAACAAATTAATAAACAACAACATGAAATCAGGTAAATTAATTTTAGGGGTACTGGCAGGTGTTGCTGCCGGTGCCATTTTAGGCATATTATTTGCTCCGGACAAAGGCTCTGAAACCAGAAAGAAAATAGCTAAGAAGGGTGCAGACACACTAGATGATTTAAAAGAAAAATTAAGTGAGTTAATGGACCAGTATGAAGCCATGAAAGAAGACGAACCGATGGATATTCTTGAAAACGAAAAAAGCTAAACATAAAAATAACCTTTAATGTAAAACGATAACAATGGAAGAGAAAACATCTTTTATAGAGCCTCTGTTGGAAAAAGCAGAAGCTTATGGAAAAAGTAGTTTTGAGTTATTTAAACTAAAAACACTGGATAAAACAGCCTCAGTTGCTGCAATACTAATTGCACGTGCTGTTATTATTCTTTTTTGCATATTGTTTTTACTTACCATTAATATAGGCGTGGCGCTCTGGCTGGGCGATATACTTGGTAAGTCATATTACGGTTTTTTTTGTGTGGCCGGATTCTATGCTTTGGTTATTATTATTTTATATGCCTTTATGGGTAAGTATATACAGCGCAAAATTAACCAGGTTATTATTTCACAAATGCTTAATGATTAAAACAGATGGCTAAAGTAGATTCAATTGAACAACTAAAACAACGTATTGCCGAGTTAACCATACAACAAGCCAATGATGGACGGTTATTAAAAGAGCAATTTAATGCTTCGGTTGAGGCTTTAAAACCTGCCAACTTAATAAAAAATACTTTCCACGAACTAAGCCAGGAAGCAGATTTTAAAGACGACCTGTTAAGCGCAGCTATGGGCATAGCTTCCGGTTATATTTCAAAAAAACTGGTAGTGGGTAATAGTCATAATCCTATTAAGCAGATATTAGGCATGATTTTGCAGGTAGCTATAACAAGTCTCGTTTCTAAAAATGCTGATGGCATTAAATCAACCATTATGCAGCTTATTAATAAATTTATCAATAAAAAGGAATCATCTGAATAAAGTTACCTTCATATCTTTTGTAATACGCAATAAAAAACAGCTTGCCCTGTTTTTACCTTACCTCCTACTTATAATTAACCCGATAGTAAGTTTTGCTCAAAAACCAAAGGATAAAAGAGATACCTCAGACTTTTATTACAGGCTGGAAAAAAAAGCCGATAAGCACGAATTTACCAGTTGGATATACGATGTGGTTTTTGAAGATATGAACACCAGCGACTCCATTGTTCCCACTGAATTTAAAAAGAAAAAAACAGCCAATCCTTTTCTTAAATACAAAGGAAAAATTATACGGAAAGTAGATGTTATAGTACTTGACCCTTTTGGCTACTCTGTCAACGATTTTTATGGAAAAAGTCCCGATTATGTAGAAAAACTGGGGAATAAATACCACGTTACAACCAAAGAACAGATTATAAGAAATTTATTATTGTTTAAACCCAACAAACCGGTCGATGTACTCGAGTTGAGTGAATCGGAAAGGTTATTGCGTTTATCGCCCTATACTTTTGATGCACGAATATATATTCAAAAAACATTGGCCAAAAGCAGCGACAGTATTGATATTTTAGTAGTAACACAAGACCGTTGGACAGCCTCTGCTACCAGTACTTTTGATTTCAGCGCACCAGATGTTATTTTAACTGATAAAAATATACTTGGGTTTGGTCACCAATATGAACAAGGGTTTGCGTGGAACTTTAACGACCAGATGATTACCACATCAGGGCGCTACTCTATTTTTAATATCAAAAAAACATTTATAAGTGCTGCTCTTTTTTATGCAACCACCAAAGATCACAACCAGTTAGGTGTTACCATTGAACGGCTTTTTTTCTCTCCTTTGGCCAAGTGGGCAGGAGGTTTAAGCATCATAAGAAACAATACCGTTTATAAGCAGTTTTATTATGACCCTAATATTACCAATAAATATACTTTAAATTATAATACACTTGATTTCTGGGGTGCCAAGAGTTTTCCTTTAGTACAAAATAAAGAAGCAAGCATTGACAGACGAAGCAGCAACTACATAATAGGAGCACGCTATTTTAAAACAGCATATTTTGAAAGACCCTCGTTCACCATTGATACCGACCAGGTAAACAGGGACCAATCGTTATACTTAGCTAACTTTGGTTTTTCGCAAAGAAAGTATTACCGCGACAGGTACCTTTTCAGGTATGGAGCCAATGAAGATATTCCGCAAGGAAATGTTTTTGAAATAGTAGTAGGTGCTTTACAAAAAGAGAGGGCCGACCTCCGGTATTACTCCGGTATAAAATACGGAACGGGTAAACATATTTACGACTTTGGTTACATTTCATTTGGTGCCGGTTATGGTACTTTCTACAATGCCCATTATATAGGTACGGGAGTGGTCAATATAGAGTCGTTTTATTTTACCGATTTAATTAAAAAGAACAGATGGTACTTCAGGCAATTTGCCCGTTTTAAACTCATTGAAGGCATTGACCGCGAAAACTACGAAAGCTTAAATATAAACGGCTCGCAGATGTACGGCTTTTCCAGCGACCGCTTAAACGCCAAAAGCAAAATGATTGTGAACCTCGAGTTTGTAATGTATGCCCCTTACAAATTAATCGGCTTTCAGTTTGCACCGGTTTTATTTTATGGGTTTGCAGGCTTAGGCAATAATTTTGGCAGTATGTTCAGCAATACCTTTTACCAGGCTTTTGCTTTGGGTGTATTAATACGAAACGAATACTTAGTGAGTAATACCTTCGAAATTTCCATTGGCCTTTACCCATATATGCCCGGTAACTCCGACTACACATTAAAAGGTAACCCTATTGGCAGTTACGATATAAAAGCCAATGATTACTTTATTACCAAACCCGATTTGGTTTCTTACAAATAAATAAACACTGTTATGAAAAAACATATTGATTTAGATAAAACCTCCACACTCCCTGTAAAAAAAATTAACAAAGGCGAAGTGGAAATTGAAATGCTTAAGCTTACTGAACAACTTACCGATATTCAGGATAAGCTATATGCCCAAAACAAATATGGTGTATTAATTGTATTACAAGGAATGGATACAGCCGGAAAAGACAGTGCTGTTAAACATGTTTTTTCAGGTGTGAACCCTGCAGGCTGTAATGTAAAATCATTTAAAGCACCTACTGAAGAAGAAAGTGCCCACCATTTTCTATGGCGCATCAGTAAAGAATGCCCGCCCAAAGGAATGATAAAAATATTTAACCGCTCGCATTATGAAGATGTGTTGGTGCCTATGGTACACCAATTACTAAGCAAAAAAGAATTAGAAGAACGTTGCCATGAAATAAATACCTTTGAAAAAGGTCTGGTAAAAAACAATACCATTATTATTAAATTCTTTCTTCACATTTCGCACCAGGAACAAGAGGAACGACTGGCAGAAAGAAAAACCAATCCGCATAAGCAGTGGAAGTACCAGGCAGGCGATGTAAAAGACATAGCCATGCATAAGCAATACAAAAATGCTTATGAGTTTATATTTGAAAATTGTGGACATGCAGCAAACTGGCATGTTATACCTGCCGATAAAAAATGGTATAAGAACTATCTTATTTTACAGCAGATAGTAGAAACACTATCCCTGTATGATATTGACTACCCTAAAATTAAAAGTAAAATAAGTAAGTAAAAACAAAACTTATGTAACTGTAAACACAAAAGAAATTGATTACTTTACAAACAGAAATAATGTCGATTACGTAAAATTTCATACGTATAAATTATCAAGTTACAATCTATTCTTAAACCCAATAAAATAATGAAACCACAAATAGGCATTACAGAAAAAAACTTAGCGATAAGCATTGAAATGCTTTCCACCATTTTAGCTGATGAAATGATTCTATATGTAAAAACAAGAAAATTTCATTGGAATGTATCAGGCGAAAGTTTTATGGAATTACATCAACTATTCCAGCGTCAGTACGAGGCGCTAGAAGAGCTAATAGACTCTATTGCCGAACGTATAAGCAAACTGGGGGGTAAAACCATTGGCACCATGCATGAGTTCAGTAACCTAACCCGTTTAAAAGAGTCACCCAATAAATACCCTTCGCAAAAAGAAATGCTAAAGGAACTGCTGACCGATTATGAAACGCTGATAATTGAAATACGGGAAGATATAGAAAGCAGTAAACACAAAGATGTTGTTACCATTGATTTTTTAACCAAGATAATGGAGCAACATGAAACAACCGCCTGGGTACTTAGGCGTTATTTAAACTAAATATACCCATGAGCAATACAACAACAGAGCCGGCAACAAAAACTGCCGGTACAAAAAAAAGACTGGTTAAAAATCCGGTGCAAACCATTATAAATAATAACCTTATTCAAACTTTCTTTATTGATATAGCTACGTTTTTTGTGTTTGTGGGTCGTTTCTTTAAAGAAATGGTTCAACCGCCATACGAAATAAATGAAATAGCCAGGCAATCCTATTTAATCGGATACAAATCGCTTTCACTGGTAGGTACTACCGGCTTTATCATGGGGCTGGTATTAACCATTCAATCAAGGCCAACCTTAGCCGAATTTGGTGCTGAATCATGGCTTCCTGCCATGATATCAGTTTCTATAGTACGTGAAATAGGCCCGGTTATTACGGCTTTAATTTGTGCCGGTAAAGTAGGCTCCAGCATTGGTGCTGAATTAGCCTCTATGCGCGTAACCGAACAAATTGATGCCATGGAGGTTTCAGGTATAAACCCTTTTAAATACGTTATTGTAACACGTGTATTGGCTACTACTTTAATGCTTCCTATCTTAACCATTTTTAACGATGTAATTTCTATGCTGGGCTCATTTGCCGGTGTAAACATAAAAGGCAGTGTAAGCTTTTACTTATACTTTGCACAGGCATTTGCCCAACTAAGCTTTACTGATGTTTTTCCTTCGTTAATTAAAACTGTTTTCTTTGGTTTAAGCATTGGTATAATAGCTTGTTACAAAGGTTACAATGCCAACAAAGGAACCGAAGGCGTAGGACTGGCAGCTAACTCGTCAGTAGTACTTACTTCCTTAATGGTTTTTGTTATTGATATTGTTGCTGTTCAAATTACCAGCCTTTTTATAAAGTAACTATGAAAGCAGAGAAAAAAGAAACAATCACTGACGAAACTGTTGTACAAATAGCGCATTTAAAAAAATCGTTCGGTACCAACAATGTATTGGTTGATATTAATTTAAATATCAAAAAAGGCGAAAACGTGGTGGTATTAGGTAAATCAGGTAGTGGCAAATCAGTATTGATTAAATGTCTGGTAGGGCTTATAGAACCTGATGATGGAAAGTTGATAGTATTTGATAAAAATATGCTGGAACTTAACAACAAGGAATTAAACGCCATGCGGAAAAAAATTGGTTTCCTGTTTCAAAGTGGTGCTCTATACGATTCTATGTCAGTAAGAGAAAACCTGGCTTTTCCCTTGCGCGATGCAAAAGACCTAAGTAAGGAAGATATAACCAAATTAATAGAAGAAGCACTCGCCAATGTAGGCCTTTCTGATTCAATTGATAAATCACCTGTTGAGTTATCAGGAGGTATGCGTAAGCGTTTAGGTTTAGCCCGTACACTCATTCTTAAACCCGACATTATGTTATACGATGAGCCTACTACAGGGCTCGACCCTATTACCTCCAAAGAAATAAGTGAGCTAATAATAAAAGTGCAAAAGCAAAACAATACTTCTTCCATTATTATAACACACGATATGCCTTGTGCTAAAATAACAGCCAACCGCATAGTTGTTTTTAAAGAAGGACAAATAGCTGCAGAAGGCACATACGAAGAATTGGAAAAATCAGAAGATGACTGGATACGTTCTTTTTTTGAATAAATAAAATACCATTAAACCATAACCTTTAAAATATACAAACCGTGCAAAAACAATCCGTTAATAAGATAAAATTAGGAATATTTATTACCATTGGTATAGTATTATTCCTTGTAGGTATTTACTTTATAGGTGAAACCAAAAAAATATTCAGTTCTACATTTAGAATAAGTGCCCGGTTTAAAGATGTAAACGGGCTGCAGGTGGGAAATAATGTGCGTTTTGCCGGTATCAATGTAGGTACCGTTGAAAACATTGAAATTATAACCGACTCTACTGTACAGGTAGATATGATTGTAGATACAAAAACGCAAAAGTTTATAAAAAAAGATGCCAAGGCCATTATAGGTTCTGATGGATTAATGGGCAATAAAATTATGAATATATCTGCCGGAACTACCGGTAAACCTTTAATTGAAAACAATGATGTTATAGGTACAACCATTCCGGTAAGTATGGACGATTTATTGGCAAAACTTAAAACCACCAGCGATAATGCAGCACTTATTACCAGCGATCTGGCTGCCGTTATTGGCAACATACGCTCAGGTAGGGGAACCATAGGTAAGCTGTTTATGGATACCGTATTTGCCGATAACCTTGACAAAACAATAGTAAACGTAAAACAAGGAACCAAAGGGTTTAAACAAAATATGGATGCGGCTAAAAACAGTTTCTTACTTCGCGGATTCTTTAAGAAAAAAGATAAACAAGATAAGGTAAAGGATAAAGACAAGAAAGACTAAATCCTCTTTGGGTGTTTTAAATTTGATGAAGGTATAATATCCTTAGCCAGCGAGGTTTATTGTTTAATAAATTATTTCTGCTACGTTTGTGTTCACCCAAAAAGAATCAAATTTATGAAACCGATGAAACACGTTTTATTGACCCTCTCCTTATTTTTTACCACTACTGTTTTACTAGCTTGGGGACCTAACGGACACCGCATTGTAGCACAGGTTTGTACCGATAACCTGAGCGAAAAAGCCAAAGCAGAAATTAAGAAAATACTCGGCAATGATTACCTGACCCAAATAGCTACCTGGCCCGATTTTATCCGTTCAGAAAAACAGTGGGACTTTACCAAACCATGGCATTACATTAGTGTTGATTCAAACAGAACCGTACAACAGGTATTGGACTCTACCGAAAAAATAGCCGGGGTTGACAATGTAATTGAAGCCATTGATTTAATGAAACGCATTCTAAAAAACGATGCGGCAGCCACTAAATATTTGCAGGACTTGGTCACACAAAATCAGGCACAACTTTTATCCAACTCCATCAAAGCAACGGCTTTGGCTTTCCTGGTACATTTTATTGGCGATATTCATCAGCCAATGCACGTAGGTAAAACCAGCGACCTGGGTGGCAATACCATCAGTGTTTTATTCTTTTCCGATAAAACCAATTTACATTCTGTTTGGGATGGAGGCATTATTGAACAACAACAACTAAGCTTCAGCGAGTTTGCATCCTTTGTAAACAAAGACCAGATGCCTAATAAAAAAATCTGCGAGAAAGACCCTGTTAACTTATGGGCCACCGAATCAATATTGGTACGCAATAAAATTTATACCGCTTTGTATGCTGCCAGCCTTGATAAAAAGACCGAGTTGCCTGTATTATCATACCAATACATACACGATTTTATAAGCCCTGTTGAGCAACGTTTAGGCGCAGCAGGTTTCCGTGCAGCTTATGTAATGAATGACTTGTTTAAATAATACATCTATCAATCCGTTTAAATTAAAATACAGCTGCTTTGTTATATGGCTTATAAGCTCATTTAACAGTGCTGCACAAAACCAAAACACGGTTAGCATACAAGCCAAATTATTGTATGCTAACCAGATTTTGGTATTAAACAAATGGTTATATAACAGCCGACATACCGATAGCATTATGCTGACCAATGTGCAGTTCTATTTATCGAAAATAGAGTTGCTGAATAACAGTAAAATAGTTTGGCAGGAGCCTGAAAGCTATCATTTATTATCGGCTGAAGATTCCTCTTCATTGCATATAAAACTCCCTGTTGCTAACATAGCTTTTACAAGCATCCGCTTTCATATAGGTATTGATAGCGCTACCAATTATGCCGGTGCACAGGGGGGAGATTTAGACCCGACAAAAGGTATGTACTGGACCTGGCAAAACGGTTATATCAATTGTAAGCTGGAAGGCAAAAGCACGCAATGTAAAACACGCAACAACGAATTTACTTTTCATATAGGCGGTTACCAGTTTCCGTTCAATACGCTCCAAACAATCAATATACCATGTGCCAATACAAGTACTATTGATTTACATATTGATATAGCAAAATGGTTTGATGGCATGGACTTGAGTAAACAAAACCATGTGATGTCGCCAGGCCCCGAAGCCGTTTTACTGGCAAACAAACTAATTACCTTATTTAGCATTTCGAAAAATGAAAAATAAAGTACTTGTACTTATTGGACTCTGCTTATTTTTACTTGCCTTTACTGCAAAGGAAAAAGTATTGTTTGAAATACCCCTAAACTGGCCGAAGCCTTATTATAATTTCTCCAAAAACAAACTGACAACTGAAAAAATATTACTGGGAAGAGTATTGTTTTACGACCCGATTTTATCGCGCAACAACACCGTTTCGTGCGCCAATTGCCACTCACCATACAATGCCTTTACCCATGTTGACCATGCATTGAGCCATGGCATAGATGACAGGATTGGCACCCGCAATAGCCCTGTTTTAATGAACCTTGCCTGGCATCCATCGTTTATGTGGGATGGTGCCATTAACCATTTAGATATGCAAGCTCTTGCACCCATTAGCAGCCATACTGAAATGGATGAAAGTTTTGCCAATGCAGTAAACAAACTGCAACAACAAAGCAAGTACAAAACTCTTTTTTACAAGGCCTTTGCAGATAGCACAGTTACGGGTGAAAAGACATTAAAGGCCCTTTCTCAGTTTATGCTTACTTTGGTTTGTGCCAATAGCAAATACGATAAAGTAATGCGCAAAGAAAACAGCTTTACCGCACAAGAAAACAATGGCTATTTGTTGTTTAAACAACATTGCGCTGCCTGCCATACAGAACCCCTGTTTACCAACTTACAATTTGAAAACAACGGATTGCCTATTGATAATACTTTAAATGATTTGGGCCGCTTCCGCATAAGCAAGCAAGCAAAAGATTCATGCAAGTTTAAAGTACCTACCTTGCGTAATATTGAGTTTTCTTTTCCCTACATGCACGATGGCCGTTTTAAAAGGCTACAGGAAGTATTAAACCACTACACACAAGGTATACACCAAATGAGTACATTGGGTAAACCACTACAAAAACCCATACTCTTAAGTGCCAACCAAAAGGTTGATTTAATTGCATTCCTGCTTACCTTAAGCGATAAAAGTTTCTTATTCAATCCGGCATTTGCTTACCCTAAAGAAGTACTGAATAAGTAAGCACTAAAAGTTTAGTAATCCGAATATTATTAAACATTTAAAAAATTTTATAACAATTATTCATGGTATAGAAAGCATTTTCGTAATAAGAAAATAAATTCATTTTATTGATTAAATAAAACACCTATGAAAAAAACGTTTACTGCACTTTCTGTTTTGTTAATTGGTGGTATGCTACAAGCACAAACCAACCCGGCCATTTTAAGCTGGTTGCAAAACAATACCATTACAGGCCGTCATTATGTAGCCGGTAACTCCACTCCTATTGTAGATGTTGCCCTGGCTAACTGTCAAAGTATAAAATATTCAGCCACTTCGGTATATGTGGCAACCAATGGTATTCCTACTTATGTTACCGGGCCTTTTTTGGATAATAATCCTTCGCTGGCTACTGCACAAAATGCTATTTTTAAACTGCCTTTAAACCCTGTACAAAACACAGGCACACCAACGGCTACAACCGGAGGCAATATTGGTTTATTTATTAACGGTGTTGCTTTGTTTGATTACCGGGATGGCGTTTCGTGGAGCAATGCAAGCCAGGCGCTTAAAGGTGGGCCTTCAGGCGGAACAGGTGATGGCGTTTGGAATCGCGATGCGATTATAGCGGAGCGTGCCGGTTTTGATTGCGCCAAAGCTCATCCTGCCATGGGTAATTACCATCATCACCAAAACCCAAGTGCTTTTAGCCTTGATTTAAAAGTTATTTCAAACGTTTGTAACTTATACGCAGCAGATGGTTTGTATGCCATTGACTCTACCAAACATTCTCCTTTAATAGGTTTTGCTTATGATGGTTTTCCTATTTATGGTGCCTATGCCTATAAAAATGCTAATGGAACCGGAGGCATTGTAAGAATGAAATCAAGCTACAGCCTAAGGAACATTACAACACGTACCACTTATTCAAACGGAACTACAGTAACCGCAGGGCCCGATGTAAGCACAACTTATCCGCTTGGCTTATTCAGAGAAGATTACCAGTACAATACTACCAGCGCAGCAACACCTGATTATTTAGATGAACACAATGGCCGTTTTTGTATAACACCTGAATACCCCAATGGCATTTACTGCTATTTTGCTACCGTTGATGAGAACTGGAATTCATAATCAGTTTGATGAAATCCTCCTCCTTGCAACACTTGATGGTAAGCCTCAATTTA
>CAYTWI010000080.1:0-15696 GCA_964442045.1 uncultured Bifidobacterium sp. | reverse complement strand
CACATGCAACACCTGCTTGTTTTTATTCACATGTATCGTCACGCAAAAGCCAGGATGATATTGCTGATTTTTTATTACAAGGCAATTGCGATATAGCTATAGGCGGAGGCACTAAGTTTTTAAATGCAAATACACGTGCTGATGGCAAAGATTTAAATGCCCTTTTACAGCGCAATGGTTTTATAGTAAAAACGGATACCTCAAATAATTTTACCCCTGTCCTATCAGATAAGCTCATTTACACAATGGCTTTTGACGGAATGAAACGTAAGTTAGATGGACGCGATGATTATTTACGCAGAGCCTCGTTAGCTACTATCCAGCAATTAAACCATAATAAGAATGGTTATATGTTAATGATTGAAGGCAGTCAGGTTGATTGGGGTGGTCATGATAATAATTTTGAATACATGAAAACAGAATTGATAGACCTGAATCAAACCATTAATGCAGTATTGGATTATGCGCAAAAAGAAGGCGATATTTTAGTGGTAGTTACAGCCGATCATGAAACGGGTGGCTTGGCTTTAAATGAAAATAAAGAAAATAAAAGCACATTCAAGGTAAGCTATTCTACCGGTGGTCATTCAGGTATTATGGTTCCGGTTTTTGCTTTTGGCCCGGGTTCTGAATTGTTCAGTGGCATTTATGAAAATACGGCTATTCATTATAAATTTAAACAATTATTAGGTTTAGAATAATGAAAGAAACCATTAAGCTAATACAAAATTTATTGCTGGTTGAATGGCGACAAAGGTATGCGCTTAATGGTATTTTATTGTACGTTTTCTCTTCCATATTTACAGTGTCGCTTTCGGTTAAAGCACTTAATTTACCTACATGGAACGCGGTATTCTGGGTTTTGATTTTATTTAATTCCATCAATGCCATTGCAAAAAGTTTTATAGCAGAGCCAAGAGGTAAAATGTTGTTTTACCATGTATTAATCACACCTGAAAAACTGATTTTAGCTAAGACCATTTATAATGCTATTTTAAATATAATACTGTCGTTTATAGCCTTATTGTTTTATAGTATTATTTTAGACAACCCAATCCAACGAATGGATTTTTATATACTCATTTTGTTTTTGGCTTCTGTTGGATTTGCCTTTACTTTTACCATGGTGTCAGCTATTGCACAAAAAAGTGGCAATGGTAATTTACTCATGCCTATTTTAAGTTTTCCTATTATTATTCCTTTTCTGTTACTGCTTATTAAAACCAGTAAAAAGGCAATGGATGGAATTGATGTAAGTTTAATGTATACGGATTTGTTTTTGTTACTACTTATGAATATGCTGGTTGCCGCCTTGGCCTATGTACTGTTTCCGTTTTTATGGAAAGAATAAGCTAACTATTTGTCAGTGTTTCATTAATTATTGAAAACAACTGCACATGTATTTTACTAATCATTTTTACAAATTGGTATTTAATAAGTGTAGGTGCTTTAATATCTATGTACTCCGCAATTTCTGTAACCTTTGCTTGTTCGTTATAATTAAAATCAAACGTAAGGGTCAAATCAACCAACTTAAATATATTGGAATGCATCACTACCTTTTGATTAGGAGTTATCTCCACCATGGTTACATAATAACTGAAGCTGAAAGGTAAATGCTTGTTTAATCTTTCATGCAACAGGAAATAGTTTGGTTTTACTTCGTCTGCTTTAAACAAAACGGGATGAATAGATACAAATTTTTGTATATCAGCTATAAAAGTAAATACCAGATTAACCGGGTGAGCGCATAAGTGATTTAATTGTTTCATATAAATAATAGCTACAAAACTATTATTTTTTATAGCCAGTCAGGTATTAAAATTACCAGGAATGGGAAATAAAATATTTCGTTAATTTAATATTCCATTACGTGAAAAAACCTTAGCTTTACCGCCTTTAACGGGATAATAATTTGATTGTAGTTAATACACAACCATTCGCTTTAGTTTATACACTTGTCAATCATCAATATTTGGGTTTTGTATTGGAACCTCATATTGTGCAGGTGAATAGCCTGGGTAAGTACTCGCTTACACACCAGCGTATTTTTACTAAAACGGCTGATTATTTTTCGCGTTGTATTACAGAAGCAGACTATAAGATAATAGCTATACTGGACGAGTTGGACGATGATTTTATTTTTAAGAAATTTTATACCGATACTAAAAAGAAAATTAGGACAGCTGAATTTTTTACCCGCTACTGCAAAGAGGATTTTTTTGATGAAAATATAAAGCCATTTATTGAAGAACGCATGAACAAGGCGCT
Source organism: uncultured Bifidobacterium sp. (assembly GCA_964442045.1). Classification (GTDB taxonomy): domain Bacteria; phylum Bacteroidota; class Bacteroidia; order UKL13-3; family UKL13-3; genus JAAFJM01. The sequence continues at coordinate 13,425 of CAYTWI010000080.1, read as the reverse complement.
CAATTTACTAAAAGGCACAAGGATTTATAAAACAGGTAATGATAACAACCCTACTTCGGTTGAAATAAACGTATCGAGCGAAAAAGCCAGCGTATTGTTTCATTTTAAACGTAACGAAGAAGGAACACGCTACTTCCCTACTATTAAATATGGTGGCCAGCGTATAGAGTTTATGTACAAAGGTGCTCAAATTATTACACTTAATCCGGCATGGATGCTGTTAGGTAATAACTTGTTTGATTTTGAAAAAGGAATTGATGGTAAAAAGCTTCAGCCCTTTCTAAACAAACGTTTTATACAAATAAATAAGAATGCTGAAGAGGCTTATTTTACCAAATTTGTCTATCAATTAATAGAAAAATACAATGTGTTTGCCGAAGGGTTTGAAATCAATACCAACCAACCAGAAGGCAAGGCCATTTTAAATATACATCAGCTTATTGATGATAATATAGCGCTTAAGCTTACCTTTAATTACGATGGCGCTCCTTTTGATTTTGGAAGCGATAACAAAATATCAGTAGTCGTTAACAAACAGGACGACAATTATATTTTTACCCGCACCAAACGTAACCTGGAGTTTGAACAGCACACATTTGAAGCTTTGGTAAAAATGGGCCTTAAACAATACAATGGTGCCTATTTTACTTTAAAAAACCAAAAACCAAAACATACAACAACAGGTTTGTTGCTAACTGATGAAAGCACCAATAAATACCAGTTTCTGGAATGGTTAAATGAGCATCATGCTCATTTAAAAAAGGCCAACATTGAAATAAAGCAAGACAAAGAAGGTGCGAAATATTTTATTGGTTCGCGCGAAATGAAGCTAGAGATAAAAGAGCAAAAAGATTGGTTTGACGTACAGGCCATCGTAAAATTTGGCGAGTTTAGTTTCCCATTTTTGGTATTAAAGGACTATTTATTAAAAGGCAAAAGAGAATTTACTTTGCCAAATGGTATGATTGCTATTATACCCAATGAATGGTTTGGTAACCTGTCAGGCATTATAGAATTCAGCACACATGATGATGAAATAAAAATAGAAAAGCAGCATGTAGGATTACTGGATGAAATAGTAAACAATGGTGGCAAGTATTTACGCTTTAGCGATAAGCTGGAGAAACTCAAAAACTATGGTGAAATAAAAGAAGCCACCGTTCCGCTGAGTTTTAAAGGGACACTGCGCCCTTACCAGCAAGCTGGTTTTGATTGGTTTTACTTTTTGAAAGAAAACCAGTTTGGTGGTTGCCTGGCTGATGATATGGGATTAGGCAAAACCATACAAACATTGGCATTGATACAAAAAGAGCGTGAATTATACCAAGCATTCTCACTGCAAAGCCAGCCTGCAAGTACCCAAACATTTTTACAAACACAGGTAGCTGTAGATACTGACAGCAGAGGACAAGTAAGCATGTTTGGCGGAACAGAATTATCTAATATTACTTATGCAGCCCCTTCGTTGGCAGCTAAAGAAACCATTGATACTTTTGAGCAATTACCCGGTAAAGAACAAACATTTATACGTACCAATTTAATTATTGTTCCTAACTCTTTAGTATATAATTGGTATAACGAAGCGCGTAAGTTTACACCTAACTTAAAAGTATTGGTTTACACCGGGGCACAACGCATTAAAAACACCAAATACTTTAGTAATTATGATTTAATTGTTACCACTTACGGCACCTCGCGTGTTGACATTGAACTACTCAAAGAATTTAAGTTCAACTATATTATACTGGACGAAAGCCAAGCCATTAAAAACGCTTCATCACAATCAGCGAGAGCTGTAAAACAATTGAAGTCCGCTTATAAATTGGTACTTACCGGCACCCCTATTGAAAATGGAGTGCAGGAATTATGGAGCCAATTATCATTTGTGAATCCCGGACTATTGGGCAGTTTAAATTCATTTACCGAACGCTTTGTAACGCCTATTGAAAAAGGTAAAGATGAATTTAAAATGCAGCAGCTAAAAGCCATAATCAAGCCTTTTGTACTGCGCAGAACCAAAGACCAGGTGGCTAAAGATTTACCTGAAAAAACGGAGCAAATCATTTATTGCCAGATGACGGATGAGCAGGCGGAAGAATATGAAACCACTAAATCATATTACCGTAACGAAATATTAAAATCGGTTACCGAATTAGGTATTAATAAATCGCAGTTTACTTTATTAAAAGGATTAACCAAACTTCGTCAGATAGCCAACCACCCTATTTTAGCCAACAAAGACTATGCTTTTGGAAGTGGCAAGTTTGATGAAATTACTGCACGTGCCAACACCGCCAAAGCAGAAGGACACAAAGTTTTGATGTTTTCGCAGTTTGTAAAACAGCTTGATATTTATGGTAAATACTTAACGCAAAACAATTTGCCTTATGGTTATTTAGATGGTAGCATGACTAACCAGGACAGACAAAAAGCGGTGAGTCATTTCCAGGAGAAAAACGACACGCCTTTCTTCTTAATATCATTAAAAGCAGGCGGCTTGGGTTTAAATTTAACCAGCGCTGATTATGTATTCCTGATTGACCCTTGGTGGAACCCAGCTATTGAAAGACAGGCTATAGACAGAACACATAGGATTGGCCAAACCAAATCGGTTTTTATTTATAAGTTTATTACCAAAGATACGGTGGAGGAAAAAATAATGGCCTTGCAAAATAAGAAAAAGCTATTGGCAGATAATATTATTACCACGGAAGAAAGTTTTATAAAAACAATCAATGTAGATGAGATTTTAGATTTACTCAGCTAATTTAGTTAATACCTCTCCTATTTAATTCCTGTTGATATTTGCGCGCATTTACAATATGTTGTTCCAGTGTTTGCGCAAAATTATGGTAACCGCTAAAGTCTTCCCGGGCACAGAAATAAATGTAATTATGCAATGGCGCATTCAGCACAGCGTCAATAGCAGCTGGCGATGCCATACATATTGGCCCCGGAGGTAAGCCTTTGTATAAATAAGTATTGTAAGGCGAGTCGAATAAAGTATGTTGGTGCATTACACGCCTGATGCTATCATCATGCAAAGCAAAAATAACTGTTGGGTCGGCTTGCAAAGGCATTCCTTTTTGCATCCTGTTTAAATAAGTCCTGGCTACAACAGGCATTTCATCAACCTTATTTGTTTCACTCATTACAATAGAAGCAAGGGTTGAAACCTGCAACGGAGATAATTTTAATAAAATAGCTTTGGTAGTTCGATCACTGTTCCAAAAGACATCATATTCTCTTTTTATACGCTCCAAAAACTTTTTAGGCGTAATATTCCAATACACATTATAAGTATTGGGAATAAACATAGATATTACATTGTTGTTGTCAAAGCCTACTTTGTTAAAAAAGCTACTGTCGTTAAAAACACTCATCAACGCTGAACTGTCCGGCTCTATTTGCTTACTGATAGCACCGGCTAAGTTTTCTTTTCTTCGGGCATATTTTAAAACCAGGTTAACAGGCTCTTGCCTACCCGATTTAAGTAGCCTAACCAAACCCAGATTACTCATGCCGTTGCTTACTTTGTATCTGCCCGATTTTACAGAGTCGTTTAGTTTCAACAGCTTAGCTACACGCTCAAAAGATTCTACATTTTTCAGGATATGGTCTTTATCTAAATTATAAATTAGGCGATCAAAGCTTTGATTGGAATATATATATATATATGTAGGCTGACTAACATTGTCGCTTACATTATTTAAAAACAAATCGGCTACAAATTTATAAGCAGCAAAAAGCAGTAAAATACCTATGATAATGCTTACATAACGCCAACTTATTGTTTGGTTTTTCATGGTTTTGTAAAAAATCTCAAGCACAATAAAAACATTTGATTTGAATTTACCAATGCAATAAGGATATTTGCTTGAAATTTAATGTGAGAAATCAGTACCACTCTTTTTATCCTGCTAAACATCAAAAGTTTAAGGAATTTAAAACGTATTGTTTAATCTCCAAACAAGCTTAATTTAAATATTATATAATGATTATTATTACCGGTGCCGAAGGATTCATAGGTTCATGCCTTGTTGCAAAACTAAATCAGCATAATTATAACGACCTTATTCTTGTAGATGATTTTGATACATGGCCTGAAAGAAATAAGAACCTGCAAGGTAAAAAATATACTGCTAAAGTAAACAGAAAAGAATTTTTCCCGTGGTTACAGGCAAATGCAAATCAGGTACAGTTCATTTTTCATATTGGTGCCCGCACCGATACAACAGAAACTGATGCGACTATTTTTAAAGAACTGAATTTAGATTTCACCAAAGAACTTTGGAATATCTGTGTAGCGGAAGGCCTGCCATTGGTTTACGCATCAAGCGCTGCTACCTATGGAGAAGGCGAAAATGGCTATAATGATGACGAAACCAAATTATCGTCTTTAACCCCACTAAACCTGTATGGTAAATCAAAAAACGATTTTGATGACTGGGCTGTTAAGCAAGCCAAACAACCTTATTTCTGGGCAGGCTTAAAGTTTTTTAATGTTTACGGGCCAAATGAATACCACAAAGGCAGAATGGCTTCCGTTATTTTTCACGCCTACCATCAAATACAACAATCAGGCAAAGTAAAGTTGTTTAAATCGCACAGACCTGACTTTAAAGATGGGGAACAAATGCGTGATTTTATTTATGTAAAGGACCTTTGTGATGTATGCTTATTTTTAATGCACCACAGAAAAAACAGTGGTATATATAATTTGGGGACAGGTAAAGCACGTACTTGGAACGACTTAACCAAAGCCATTTTTAACGCATTAAACAAGCCGATGAATATTGAGTATATTGATATTCCGGAAGATATCAGAGACAAATACCAATATTTTACTGAAGCCAACATGAAGAAGCTTATCAATATTGGTTACGATAAACCCTTTACCAATATTGAAGAAGCTGTGCATGATTATGTAAATAATTATCTGGCTCCTCAAAAATTTGAATAGCAAATGAATTGGTTACTATTAATTATTGCCGGACTCTTTGAAGTGGCTTTTGCTTCGTGTTTAGCCAAAGCAAGGGTTACCAGCGGACTCGAATCCAGCCTATGGCTGGGTGGATTTTTGGTTTCATTATGTATAAGCATGTTATTGCTTTACAAAGCTACACAAACACTTCCTTTAGGTACTGCTTATGCTGTATGGACTGGTATTGGAGCTGTGGGCACTGCCTTAATGGGCATTTTAGTTTTTAATGAGCCCGCTCATTTCTGGCGTTTGTTTTTCATCAGCACATTAATATTTTCTATTGTAGGCCTCAAATTTGTTTCGGAATAAATTAAATAATTGTACTTTGCCTTACAATGCATATTAATTCAAAGCTAAAAAAATATTTCCTCCGGTTTTTAATATCTATTGTATTGATGCAGTTAGCCTTTGTGGCTGAACAACGCTATTTAAAAAACACCCCTCAGCAATTAGAAAACACTTACCAACAGCTACAGGAATTTATTAAATATAAAGAGCTTGATTTAGTAAATGCCTATAGCAATTTAATAAAAGACAGCAGCAGCTTTGATAAAAACTGGTTAACCATAAACGATATTGCCCAGCGGGAAAATTGCCTCATTCAGATATTCAGAAAAGATACTTTAATAACCTGGACCAGCAATTTAATCAATGCGCAAAAGTTTAACAACAAGTTTAAGGATGGACTAAGCTTTATAGTCAATAACAACGGGTCGTACCTGGTTTATAACAAGGTTGTCGGCAGCTACCAGCTTATTTTCTTTTATAATATTTATGAAGGCTATAACTACAAAAACCAATACTTAAACAATAAGTTTATTGACGATTTATCATTTTTAGATAATGGCATTATAAGTCCGCAACCGCTAAAAGGTTTTGTTGACATTAAAGATGTAAGCAATAAATATTTATTTTCAGTAGAAGTATTCAGCAAGGACTGGCTTGACAATGGATGGCTTATTTCGCTTTCTATTTTAGCCATCCTGTTTTTTGTTTTATCATTCCATTTGTTTTGCAGCCAGTTACTGTATGTAAATATTGGTATTGGTGCATTGGTGTTTTTTGGAGTAATGCTGGTGCTTAAAAAACTATTGCTTTACTACCAGCTTCCATCCTACCTGTATTCAAAAGCTTTATTCAGTCCTATTATTTATGCATCCAGCGATATTATACCCTCGTTAGGTGATTTTATTGTGGTGGCTTTTATGGCACTTTGGTTTGCTGTGCTTATTGATGCCAAACGTATTTTAGTAAATACCGAAAAAAGAGAATGGTTGAAATACATCAAACTGTTCTTCCTTTTTTTGATAACTATTACTGCTATTGATTCAAGCATTGACAGCATAAAAAGTTTGGTTTTTGACTCGCAGATTTCTTACAGCTTAAAGAATGTTTACCTGCTTAATCAGTATACTTTCTATGGTTTATTAATTGGAGTAATACTTTATATCATTATACATATCTGTATAAAAAACACCTACTTATTTATCCGTAAAAATCAATTCAACTATTATGTTTTAACCGGTTTAATGGTATTTGTGCTGGCCGTTGTCCACCCGCTTATAATCAAAGAATTTTTTGGTAGGCAGCATATCTATTATATAGGTTCAGTTGTATTAATTATTGCTTTTATAGCCTTTAATTTTTTTGTGGCACGCACCAATCGTTTCCAGCACTATTTTGTGTTGGTTATACTCATATCATTTGCTACCAGCTTCTCAGTACAATATTTTTCTAACTTAAAAGATATTGACAACAGGAAACTGTATGCGGCTAAATTAATATCACAAAACGATATCAATACCGAGTATTTTTTACGTGATGTAGAAAAGAAAATAATACAGGATAAACAGGTAAAATATTACTTCCTGAACCCCATGTCGCTCAAGTCGCAGTTAAAGAAAACTATTAGACAATTGTACTTTACAGGCTATTTAAGCAAATACGATGTAACCTTTTACGACTTCGATTCAAGCGGCTATCACTTGCATGAAAGAAATAGTATTTCGTTCAACCAGCTGAATGAAATTTACTACAATCAATCCATTGAAACCATTGACAAATATTTTAGATACTTAAAAACAAACAGCTATTTAAAAGGATACCTATCAAAGTTTACCGTAAAAAATGGCAGTCAAAAATTAGGATATATATTTATTCAATTACAACCAAAATTGATACAGGATGAAAACCGTTTTGATGAATTGCAAATTGAAGGGAGCTCTAATACCATTGGCCTTAAAAAATTTGATTACAGCTATGCTATTTACAAAAACAAAGCTTTGATAAGCCAGAGTGGCGATTACCCATACCGCACTGTAAACAGTTTAACTACCCAACCTGAAATATTTACCACCTATACCGAAAATGATTACGACCACTTGCAATATTTCAATGATCAGCAACTAACAGTTATTGTCAGCAAAAAACACAATACCTTTTATGAGCCATTGGGTCTGTTTTCGCTTATATTTACTTTCTTCACACTCCTGCTCATTTTTTCGCTTTCAGTTTATGCCATTGTAAATGGGCGTTTTTTAAAGAAGTATAAACTAATCCAATCTGATGTATATCGAACCATTAGGCATTTTATTAATCGCTTGCTATTTATAAAAGATCCGGATGTGGTACTAATTAGAACACGTATCCAGGTATCCATTATTTTAATTGTATTTGTAACCTTAAGTATTACCGCTTACGTTACCATTAATTTTATTCAGTCAGAATACAATACCAAGCAAAATGAAAAGCTGAGCAGAAAAATAAGAAACGTAGTAAATACTTTACAAGGCGAAGCCGCTGATTATATTGTAAAAAACAGACTGGATGAAAGCAAGGCCTATTTAAACCAGTTGGCCGATTTTTACGATACGGATATAAGCATATTCAATATGCAGGGTAAGCTATTGGCCAGTAGTATAAGCAAGGTATATGATGAAGGGGTTATTGGTGACTTAATGAACCCGACAGCCTTTTACCATCTCTCAAAATTGAAAGAATCGCAATTCAGCCAGGCTGAAAAAATAGCAGAGTTTGGTTATATAGCCGCTTATGTGCCTATTTACAAAAATGAAAACATGTTAATTGGTTATGCGCAACTACCCTACTTTAGTAAGCAAGCCGATTTGTTAAGTGAGATATCGAGTATAGTGGTAGGCTTTATTAATTTGTATGCTTTATTGTTTATTATAATTGGCGTTATAGCTTATGTTATTTCTCATAGTATTTCGTTCCCACTTATATTAATTCAGCGCCAATTGAGTACAACCAGCTTAGGCAAGAAAAACGAGCCTATACTCTGGAATAGGAAAGATGAAATTGGTGATTTAGTTAAACAATATAACTTAATGATAGACAAGTTAGAGGAAAGTGCGCAAAAGCTGGCACAAAGCGAACGCGAAGGCGCCTGGCGCGATATAGCAAGGCAGATTGCACACGAAATAAAAAATCCGCTAACACCCATGAAGCTTAGTGTACAGCACTTACAACGTGCATGGAACGACCAACACCCTAAGCTTGATGAAACTTTTCACAAAGTGAGTAAAACCATTATAACGCAAATAGATGTTTTAAATGATTTGGCCAGTGAGTTTAGTAATTATGCTAAAATGCCTACACCGGAATTTGAAAACATCCATTTAAAAGGTGCGCTACAACCCATTATTGATTTACATCAAAATGATGAAAACGTTAAAATAGTTAACCAGGTAAGCGATGAACTGTATGTGTATTTCGACAATAATTATTTGAACAGAACATTTACCAACTTAATTAAAAATGCAGCACAAGCTATTCCTGATGACAGGAAGGGTTTAATTAATATCAGCGCAGTGGTTGATAATAATGTTGTAAAAATTAGTATTAGTGATAACGGCAAAGGTATTAGCAAAACCGATGCAGATAAAATTTTTACACCTTACTTTAGCACTAAAATATATGGAATGGGCTTAGGTTTACCTATGGTTAAAAATATGGTAGAAGCCGGTGGTGGTAAAATAAGTTTTACAAGTAATGAAGATGTAGGAACTGTATTTGAAATTACCTTGCCTTTAACTGACTTGTAAGCAGACTTACGCCTCCAAAAAAGACAAAAAGTCTTTAAATCACTTTCGTTTTCTATATAAAAACATCAATATGAGCCATTATGGCTTAAAAATTCAAATGGAAAACTTTTTGCTCAGTTGTATTCATATTTTAAATAAACAATTAAATACATACAAATATGAAATTTTTAAAAGTAAACCCAGCTCGCGAGTTCTTTATTGAAAACTCAATCCCTTCACAATTTTTAAACTCAGTTGACAGTTTAATTAACCAACAATTGAATCGTTTGGAAAATGATTACCATTTTACACCAAGAGCCGATGTAACGGAATCAGAAGGCAGCTATTCTATTCACGTATTATTACCAGGAGTAAAAAAAGAAAATGTAAACGTTGAAGTAGTAAAAAACAAATTGGTAATAAGTGGTGAAAGAAAATTAAAAACTGAAAACGATACCCGTAAATTCCATACGGTTGAATCGTTTGAAGGTAAATTTAAACGCGTATTCCATTTAACTGAAAACATTGATAAAGAAAATATTGATGCAAAAATGGAAGATGGTATTTTAAGTATCGAACTTAAAAAATTAGAAAACAAAGCAGAAAAAACTGCAGTAACTATTAAATAATTATAGTGTTTAAATAAAAAGCCCTTGAGCGAAAGTTCAGGGGCTTTTTTATGCACTATAATTTTATAAAAAACGGTCTTTGTATGCAGGTGTCATTACCCAGCACTGATTGGTTTTACCCCATATTTTATATCGATACTTTGCTATTATATTATAGAAGAAATCGGTAATAAAAACAGGTAACAATTTAAATACATAAAACCACTTGTAAGGAATTTTCAGCCCGGCAATAACCATAAATGCCGCTTTTGATTTCCAGTAAAATTGATTGTTATGGAAAACAACAACAGAATCTATTGAAGACGAATTGAAATGATGCTTTTTAAAAAAACCTTGTGCAAACTCACTTTGCAGGCTACTGAATTTAAACTCCGGTGCCTGCTCATACTTTAAAACAAACTGCACAAAGCCATTGCATAAATTACATTCCCCGTCAAAAAATATGATAGACTCTGGAGCCATCTATTTTCTATTTAACAAACTCTTTCCTGAATTTAATAGGAGAAAAGAAATAGAGCATCAGCACCCTGGCATAACGGTAAGTAAATGGTATTGATAAAAACATAACAATAAATATAGGAATTATGTATGTCCAGAAACCAGCATTAGCAACAGTAAAAAAAACAATACCTCCAACAACCAGCATAATAGCACAGGTAATGGCATAACTTACATACATTGCCCCCCAAAAAAAGCCCGGCTCTACTTCAAACTGCACACCGCAAACCGGACAGTTGATAAACATTTCTGTAAACCCGTTTAACTTAAATGCGCTGTATTTGTACATTTTTCCACTTTGGCATTGCGGACATTTAGCTTTAGCTATTGATAAGCCTTTGCTGGGTTCGTATTGATTACACATAATACTATTGGTTTTGATTGAGTTTCTTTTTAGCACGAGCGTTTTTTACATATAAAAAAACAAATACCATGGCTAATATATAAGGAAATACAAATAAGTAAATAATCCCGTTGTTCAGCGTATTACCCACATTCGTGTCACCATCCATCCTTGCAGATGTAAGCGACTGCTTGCACATTGGGCATTGCGCACTTACGTTATAAGGCAATGAACTAATGAAACTAATTAGTAAAAATAGGCTAACAATTATTCTATTTTTCATGTAACAAAGGTATTTCATTAGTTGTTAGTTAGCAGTTGACTGTTATCAGTTTGTTTACCAAAAAAATGATGCTTGCTTCAATTCATTTACATGGCATCCACATCCAGTTGTATAATAAGCTGACTGTACAATTTGCTTTCATACAGTTTGGCTATTTGCTGGCGTATAAACTTTTTTAATGCAGGCAAGCGCGTATCTGTCCTGTCAATTTTAACCAAAAACTCTTTAATATAATAATTGCGAATGCGACTCACATAAGGATTTGCGGGACCTAACAAATTATCGCCAAATGTACTGTGCATAAGCTGGTGTAACTGCTCTGCTGCATTTTCGCATATTCTAAATTCTTTATGACGTAAACTTATTTTTATGATACGTTGAAATGGAGGAAAGAGGAATTGCGCCCTGTCTTGTATCTCTTTATTATAAACAGCTTCGTAATCGTGGTTAATAACAGCCGTTATAACCGGGTGATTAGGCGAACTGGTTTGAATAACAACTCTCCCCTGTTTTTTTCTCCTACCTCCGCGGCCACTCACCTGCTCTATCAATTGAAATGCTCTTTCATTAGCCCTGAAATCCGGAAAATATAAAAGTTGATCGGCATTGATTACACCCACCAATGTTACATTATCAAAATCCAAACCCTTTGTTACCATTTGGGTTCCTACCATAATATCGAACCGATGCTCAGCAAAATCTTTTATAATATGCTCGTGCCCGTTTTTACCTTTAACGGTATCCTGATCAAACCTGGCAACTCTGGCTGACGGAAAAAGTATGGCTAATTCATCCTCTATTTTTTCGGTTCCAAATCCTTTAAAGCTTAAAGTATGTGAGCCACATGCCATACAAGTATCGGGTAGTTTTTGGGTAAAACCACAGTAATGACATTTGAGTGAATCAATGTATTTATGGTATGTTAAGCTAATATCACAGTTCTGGCATTTAGGCACCCACTGACAGTTGTCGCATTCGTACACAGGACTATATCCACGCCTGTTCTGAAACAAAATAATCTGTTCGTTTTTAGCTAATGTTTCTTTTATTTCATTCACCAAAACAGTGGTTAAATTACCCTGTATAATTTTAGCTTTTCTTTCTTCTGCTATGTTAGCTGTTATAATTTGTGGTAGTTCTATATCGCCATGACGTTTGGTTAATTTTACCAAACCGTATCTTCCTCCTTTAGCATTAAAATAACTTTCAAAACTTGGGGTAGCACTCCCCAAAATCAGTTTCGAGTTGTATATTTTATTTAAAACAACAGCACTGTCGCGCGCATGGTAACGTGGTGCAGGATCGTTTTGTTTAAACGTGGTTTCGTGCTCTTCATCAACTATGGTTAAACCTAAATCAGCAAAAGGCAAAAATATAGCACTCCTGGCTCCTATTACTATTTTTATGTCGCACGATTTTACTTTATTCCATATTTCAACGCGTTCATTGTCTCCAATTTTATTATGGAAAGCCACACACTTTTCGCCAAAGTATTTTTTGATACGGTGTATAATTTGTGATGTAATAGCTATTTCTGGCAATAAATATAAAACCTGCTTACCTTGCTTTAAAGCCTGCTCCATTAACCTTACATATACATGGGTTTTACCACTGCTGGTAACTCCCTGTAAAAGCACTACATCTTTTCCTAAGAACTCTTTTTCTATTTGGGCAAATGCTTCTGTCTGTTCCGCATTTAATTCAAATGTTTCTGTTTTACTTTCATCAAACTGAAGCCTATCCACAGCTATTTCAAACTCTTCAAACACTCCGTTCTTAATGAGTGTTTGTAATGATGATGTACTTACATTCCCTTTTTTTATTAAATCGGCTTTGAGTACATGCGTTTTATTTTGCTTTAAATGTATATAAGTAACCAGTGCTTCTGTTTGCTTGTCTTTTTTAGCCAATAGGTCAAACAGCAACTTTAAATTTTCTTCGTTGTCATAAGTATCTGTTAATCTTATACACGATACGAGCTTCTCCTTGTAACGCTCTTGTATATGTTCATTGATAATAATAGCTTCTTTTATAACCAGGCTTTTTATAATGGGTAAAGCATTTTTACTATTTATAATTTGCTGTATATTATCAATGGTTAGTTCATGCTGTACTTGCAGTGCCTCCATAATCATATACTCTCTGTCATCAAGTACAGTATTGGTATCAAAATCCGGATTGGCAATTATTTTACTGGCACTTTGCAGTTTAAGCATGGCCGGCAAGGCGGCCTGCATTACATCGCCCATATTGCATAAATAATAATCGCTTATCCATTGCCAGAATTTAAGTTGTTGCTCAAATATAATAGGCTCTTCATCTAACACGGAGAGTATATATTTGGCTTCGTAATCTTTAGGAGGCGTATTGTGTACTTTGGCTACAATGGCTGCATATACTTTACTTTTGCCAAACTGAACTGAAACGCGTTTGCCAATTTGTGTTTGTGCTACTAAATCATCAGCCACTCTATAGGTATATAATTTAGGAACATATAGCGGCAAAACTACATCAACAAAGGTGGCAAAAGCTTCAATCATGCAGGGAGCAAGTTATATATTTTTATTTATTTAGGTAGTTTAAAATAATTTCACTGATGGCTGTCGCCTGATTCACAATCATAAAATGCCCGCCATTTTTTACCG
>CAYTWI010000079.1:0-15775 GCA_964442045.1 uncultured Bifidobacterium sp. | reverse complement strand
TTAAAAGCAAAATCCAAATAAACAGCTTCACCTGTTTTATTTACACCGAAACCGGCATCACAACGCTCTTTAGCAGCACGAGAAGCCACATCGCGAGGTACCAGGTTACCAAAAGCAGGATAACGTCTTTCTAAATAGTAATCTCTGTCTTCTTCTTTTAAATCATTCGGATTTAATTTTCCTTCGCGAATAGCAGCAGCATCTTCTTTACGTTTTGGAACCCAAATACGTCCATCGTTACGTAAAGATTCACTCATCAAAGTTAATTTTGATTGGTGATCGCCAGAAACCGGAATACAAGTTGGGTGAATTTGTGTATAGCAAGGATTACCGAAGAATGCACCTTTTTTGTGTGCTTTCCAGGCTGCAGTTACATTACTTCCCATCGCATTGGTTGAAAGGAAAAATACGTTACCGTAGCCACCGGTACATAATAACACTGCATGACCAAAATGACGCTCTAATTTACCCGAAACCAAATCGCGGGCAATAATACCACGGCATTTTCCGTCAATGTTAACTACGTCTAACATTTCATGGCGGGCCAGTAATTGAACATTACCCAAACCTACCTGGCGCTGTAAACCAGAATAAGCTCCTAATAATAACTGTTGCCCGGTTTGACCAGCAGCGTAAAAAGTACGTTGTACCTGAGTTCCACCAAACGAACGGTTACTTAATAACCCTCCGTATTCACGGGCAAAAGGCACACCGCTTGCTACTGACTGATCAATAATATTACCACTTACTTCAGCTAAACGATGAACATTTGCTTCACGTGCACGGTAATCACCTCCTTTAATTGTATCGTAAAATAAACGGTAAACAGAGTCACCATCGTTTTGATAATTTTTAGCAGCATTTATACCACCTTGCGCTGCAATTGAATGCGCTCTGCGAGGTGAATCTTGAAAACAAAATACTTTTACTTTATAACCTAACTCAGCCAAAGTAGCAGCAGCCGAAGCTCCAGCTAATCCAGAGCCAACAACAATTATTTCTAAGCTACGTTTATTTGCAGGATTTACCAACGGAACTGTTGAACGGTATTTTGTCCATTTTTGTTCTAGTGGGCCTTGAGGAATTTTTGAATCTAACATCGTATATAATTGATTAATGATGACTTTTAAATGATTTACTTAATAAAAAAATAAATAGGCATAGCTGCAAAACTCAAAGGAATGATAATTGCAAATACCCAGGTGCTCAAGGTCTCTATTAAACCATTGTATTTTTTATGATTTAGGCCTAAAGTTTGGAAAGCCGATTTAAAACCATGGTATAAATGGAATGCAATAGCGCCCATAGACAGAACATATAACGCCACTAACCACCATTCTGTTTTAAACTCGAAAGATACTTCGCGGTATAAATCTTTAACAATAGTCACTTTCATAGTACCTTCCATTACCTCTTCCATTTTTGAATGCATGGTAAAGTCTTTTGGTAAGTTATCTGCAAATAATTCTCCTGTTTGAATATTCTCTGTGTAACGCGTATAAGGCACATGACCAAACTTATACTGAAACCAAAAATTGCTCATATGCACAACGATAAATACTAAAACAATAGTACCTAAAACACCCATATTTCTGCTAGCCCAATGGCTGTTGGCTTTTCCATCAAATGCCTGGTATTTTACAGGCCTTGCTTTTTGGTTTTTATAGGCTAACCATAAGCCTTTAAAAGCATGGAATAAAATAGCCGCGTATAATAAATACGATACTGTTTTAATTAATGGATTGGTGGTCATAAAAACGGCATATTTGTTAAATGCTAAACCCATATCGTTTTTAAACAACTGTAAATTTCCAATCAAGTGAATGACTAAAAACGAGCACAAAAACAGTCCAGTAAGTGCCATGATTAATTTTTGCCCAAGCGAGGAGCCAAACATTTTAACTATCCAATTCATTTTTTAATTAATAAATATTTTGTTGACTGCGAATGTAAACCTTGCGTAAAGAAGAGTGTAGCTGATTAAAATCAAAAGGTATATTTAGAAAGAATTTAAATTAATATATCAACATTTTGAAAAACAACCATTTAACTACAATACTTTTAAATGTATTTTGCTGAATAGGCCGGCATAGCCTTTAAAAACCATGAGTCGAACAAATTGCATGTGCCGGCAATAAGAAAAAATTCCAAAAAGAGAACCTTTTAAATCCAGACACTAATTTTTTACGTAAATCAAACAAACTAAAAAATTACAGGTATGAAAAAGACTTTGCTAAAAATTACAATATTTACCTTTTCGGGTATTTTTATTTTACTTATTGTACTTGGTGTGCACATATACCAGGTGACCCATAAAAAAAATAATGATTCAAGGATACGACAGTTAAGCAGAATAGATTTTATTCAACCCATTGACTCATCAGAAGCTATAAAAATCAGAAACTTTGTAGCTGGTTTAAATGGTGTAGAAAGCGCTTACTTTAACCACAAAGACAAAATTTTAGTTTACACTTACTTAATAGGAACACAAACCACCGATGGTGTTTTTACTCAGGTAACACAGCTGGGAAACTATCAGGCAAAAAAATATACTGTTAATGAAAATGATTTAAAAACAGGCTGTCCTGTTATAAATGACAACAAATCAATCAGCGGTAAAATCATTGCTTATCTATCAAAACTATAAACCCAAAACATCCCATTATGAAAAAACAATTTATGTTAACGGCTGCTTTAGTAGCAGCCTTAGGTACGTTTCAATCGTGCTCAAAAGATGACAACAAAACAACCACTACTCCTACTGTTACTTTATATACACGAGTAGGTGGTACTGAATTGGTTGCCGACCCTAAAAATTCAGGAATGATGATTGAAAAAGGTCGTTTAACATTAAGAGCCGTAGTTGACAGTTCGATCAATGTAATTGCTGCTGATGCACAACTGGCAAAGTATTTCCCTGTTCTGTTTACCGAATTAGGCAATGGCAACACCAGCGGCTTAACCGCATTAAGTGAAAACTTCACTGACTTTATGTGTGCAGCTACTGGCTGTACCAATACCAGTTATGCATATATGGGCAAAAACATGAAAGATGCCCATGACCCTGCAAAAAACAGCCGTATAGCAGTAAAAATTAACAAAGCCGATTTTGATAAATTTGTTGGTGATATTGGTGAAGGTCTGGCTAAAAATGGCGTTACCTCAAGCAATTCAAAACAGTTAGTTGATGATCTGGTAGCTTTACTTTACACCACCCAATCAGATATAGTTCAACAATAACTAAAAAGTAATACAGCAAAAAAGCATCAATAAAAATGATTGATGCTTTTTTTATAAATACCCAATAACCGTTACTTATTTTACAATTAAAAAGCCATTCAACATTAGGGTTGAATGGCTTTTCTCATTTAACAAAAGATTTATGTTTCGATTAATAAATTTTAGCGCTGTTGCGGTAACCTGAATTGTTTTTATACCAATCCTGGAATTGAACTCCTCCTGATTGTGCCCATGTTGCAAATTTTAAGTGTGCTAAAATAATAGCTTCTCTTTCTGCAGGGTAATCAAAGCTTTCAGGAATATTGATAGCAAAAGGTAAATTGTTTTTAGTTTTATAATAAGTGTTATTCAATACGCTTGAATTATCTGCACTTGTTCCAAATATAGCGGTGTTAGCTAATTCAGTTGGTTTGTAATCCGGCAAATGTACTTCGTGTCCGCGTCCTTTACCTGCTTCATCAACATAAATAAACGGATTGAATGAACTTAAACTAAAACTTTGTGGTGTTGTAAAGTTCATAGCTACCGATATTGTATCTGTTGCCTGAGTAGTTTGACCTTTTACTGTATTATAGTTAGGAATAATAGCAATTGAGCTTGCAAATACTTTTAAGATAGCTTTGGTTGTTCCTGCTTCCAAACCTAATGAATTACCTGTAACATTTGATACATCTGTTCTATTTACCGGCAACTCAACTGAAAATGCGTTTTTGAAAATTCCACCTGCTGCTCTTAATTTATATTTAGCCGACATATCAACCATTTTATTGCTGGCATTTAAAACACCTTTGTATTGGTAGTTTACAACCACATCGTTCATATCATAATCACCTTTACTTGGCCATAAATCTTCAAAAGCAACACTGGCAAAAGTACTAGCATTTGGATAATACACATTGTAAGCTCTGGCGGGGTCTGTTGGATACTCATCGTAAGGGTTTAATACACCGTCACCATCGGTATCGGTTCCTGTTGCAGGAGTGGTTGGAATAATATTTGTTTGATCAACAGCCGTTACAGGATTTGCAGTAGCATATACAATACAATCGTTAAAATCTTGATCACTGCCTTGTTCACGGTTCATATCTTCAAAACCAATTAAAAAACGTTGAGTAGGATTATCATAAAGCATAGCAACATGTTCTCTATTGCTAGCATTTGTTTCAGGATTTAAGTCGCGAAGTGTATACAAGAAAGTGTTGCTTGAAGCTACTGTTGTTCCATTCCATGCATCCTGAGCAATTGCAAATCCGATAGCAGTATCTGCACCAAAACGACCTATATAAACTTTATCACCAGTAACCATACCTCCACCACTTCCGGTGTATGAAGTATTAGGCATAATTGCTATTAAAGAATCAATTTGGCTGGCGCTTGTTGGCTTATTGTTTTTGTTATAAGTAAAGTAAAATAAAGAATTTTTATAACCAGCTCCTTCGTGGACAAAAGTAATCCAAACATCACATTGTGCAGTTAATACCAGATTTCTTTCTAATGAAGTATTTAGGTACTGAGGGTTATAAGTTGGTACAGGTCTTTGCTCTGGTAAAGTAGCATTTACATCAGCTAAAAACTGGCTGGTAACAACATCGCGAGGTTGTATTAAATAAGTTGGAACACCACCGTTTGTTCCGGTTGAAAAAGTTCCTAATTTATAAGATAAACGATTAAATGATTTACCTAAAGCATGAGTACCTTTTAACGCATATTTTTCAACTACGGTTCTAACCATTTGCGGGTGTTTACCACCTAAAGTAAGTTGAACTGTTCCGTTTTCATTTACAGGAACTATTACATCATTAACCACACCAATATAATCAGTATTAATTACAACTTCTTTTAAAGCAGATGGAATAGTATAATTCATGTTTAAAGCACCATTAGCATCAGTTATTCCTGTTGCTAAAATTTTTCCGCCATTGGCAGGACTATCATCCATAATATCAATTCTAACTCCGCTTAAACCTTGGTCGTTGTTTGATAATAAAGTGATTTGAAAGTTAGTATTACTGGTTGTTTTATAAGCAAACCCGGCAGGAACAACCATTTCATCCATCGTAGTCGGATTTGGATTTATTGTTGTATTTTCTTTTGCACTTGACACATCTTTAGTACAAGAACTTAATATAGATGCTACCAATAATACTGGGATAATTAATTTTTTCATTTTGGGTAATTGTGGTTTTAGTTACAAATATAGAAACAGAAAGCATGCCACCAAATCAAAACCATGGTTATCAGACAATTATTTTTTTCATAACTGAAAATGATTCCCAAAATAGGAATAAAAGTTCTTTTTAGCCACAAAAACGCTACATTTAACTACCTAGTTATTAAGTAAACAAGTATTTTGAATATTTGAACACTTAATCTCTTATTAATTATGAAAAAATTTATCCTCATCTCCCTCTTCGCTATTGTTGGTAAATTGGGCTTTTCCCAAAAAATAGAAAATATGGAAAGAAAATGGAAATTTAAGAATGTGTGCGATGCAGAAAAGATTCAGATATGATAAGTTATACTAACGAAAGTATAGTTATGAAATATGGAAGAGCATCGCTTATGATGAAAAAAAGCTCCTGATGAAAGAGAGTAGAAAAAAGAGCCTCTTAAAAAGGAAGTGCTAATTACCTGACTAATAAAAATCAAAAATTATAGCAGTTTATGCATCAATTAAATTTTCAGGTTTGCATAGTAAAATCAATCTAAATTTTCATTCATAACCAAAATAAAGAATTGTATGGTACAGGCTTTAACAGAAAATGAAAAAACAGTTGTGGCATTCCTTAAAATGATGAAGGAAAGAAAATCAGCTGATGAATTAACAACTTTTTACCATCCTGAAATTGAACAAATTGAGTATCCGAATGCAGTAGTAAAAACGACTGCAACAAGAAACTTACAGGATTTAAAAGAGGGCTCGGAAAGAGGTCAAAAAATATTATTGAAAGAAGAATATGAAATAAAAAATCTGTTCTCGTCAAATAACCACGTTATATTGGAAGCTATCTGGAAAGGAACTTTGTCTGTTCCTATTGGTAACATTCCGGTTGGCGGACAAATGACCGCTAATTTTGCCCAGTTTTTTGAGTTTAAAGATGGTAAAATATATAAGCAAAGAAACTACGATTGCTTTGATCCGTTTGCATAAAGTATTCAAATAAAAAAGGAACACTGATTGTGTTCCTTTTTTTATATTATTTGTTATCGAATACAAACTGTTGATTAGCGTCTAAGCTAATCATAATGCTGGCATCTTTTTTAATCTTTCCGGCCAGTATTTCCTTAGAGAGTTCGTTCATTATTCTGCGTTGCATTACTCTTTTTAGTGGCCTTGCCCCATATTGTGGGTCGTAACCCAATTGTGCTAACCAATCTAATGCTTCATCAGTAATATTCAACTCTATTTGCTGGTGCATTAAATTTGCTTTTAAACTTTCAAACTGTAAGGCTACTATTTCTTTTACATGTTCACGGTCAAGTGGAGTAAACATTATAATATCATCAATCCTATTTAAAAACTCAGGCTTAATTTGTTTACGCAATAACTCCATTACATTATTCTTAGCTTTAGCCTCTATTGATTGCATATTAGCTCCTGCTTCATTTGCCTGCTCAAAACTTTCCTGTATAATATGTGAACCAATATTTGAAGTCATAATAACAATGGTGTTTTTAAAATTAGCTACCCTACCCTTGTTATCAGTTAATCTGCCATCGTCTAATACCTGTAATAAAATATTAAATACATCAGGATGCGCTTTTTCTATTTCATCAAGCAACACCACTGAATAAGGTCTTCTGCGAATGGCTTCCGTTAACTGTCCACCTTCTTCATATCCAACGTATCCCGGAGGGGCACCAATTAAACGACTCACAGTATGTTTTTCCTGATATTCGCTCATATCAATTCTAACCAATGCACTTTCCTGGTTAAACAAAAACTCTGCTAGCGCTTTGGCTAATTCTGTTTTACCAACACCTGTGGTTCCTAAAAATATAAATGAGCCAATTGGTTTTTTAGGGTCGCTTAAACCTGCCCTACTTCTTCTAATGGCATCGCTTATAGCTGCAATGGCTTCTTCTTGCCCAACCACACGTTTATGCAATTCACCTTCCAGATTCAATAATTTTTCGCGTTCGCTTTGCAACATTCTTGTTACAGGAATCCCTGTCCAACGGGCTACTACATCAGCTATATCATCAGCGGTAACTTCTTCTTTAACCATGGGTGAATGATTTTGGGCTTCATCCAATTTGGCTTTAAATTCATCCAACTGTTTTTCTGCTTCTTTTATTTTGCCGTAGCGTATTTCGGCAACCCTTGCAAAGTCGCCATTTCTTTCTGCCTGCTCTGCTTCATAACGTAAGTTTTCTATTTCTTTTTTAGTGGCCTGTATTCCTTCAACCACAACCTTCTCACTTTGCCATTTGGCTTTTAAATCATTCCTATCAGCTTGTAAATTGGCAATTTCTTCTCCTAAATTTTTTACCTTATCGTCATCACCTTCCCTTTTAATAGCTTCCCGTTCTATTTCCAGTTGCATGATGCGCCTGTCTAACTGATCCAATTCTTCAGGAACGGAATCTATTTCCAAACGTAGTTTCGAGGCTGCTTCATCCATCAGGTCAATAGCCTTATCGGGCAAAAACCTGTCAGAAATATAACGTTGTGAAAGCTCAACAGCAGCAATAATTGCTTCGTCTTTTATACGTACTTTATGGTGCACTTCGTAACGTTCTTTCAATCCACGTAAAATAGAAATAGCATCTTCTGTATCCGGTTCTTCCACATATACTTTTTGAAAACGTCTTTCTAAAGCTTTGTCTTTTTCAATATAACGCTGGTACTCAGCTAAAGTAGTAGCACCTATACTGCGTAATTCACCACGGGCTAAAGCCGGTTTTAAAATATTGGCTGCATCCATGGCTCCTTCGCCACCTCCGCCTGCTCCTACTAAGGTATGTATTTCATCAATAAATAATATAATCTCTCCATCGGCACCTATTACCTCTTTCACCACTGATTTAAGACGTTCTTCAAACTCACCCTTAAACTTTGCACCGGCAATTAAAGCACCCATATCCAAAGAATAAATCTTTTTTGTTTTTAAGTTTTCAGGCACATCTCCACTCACAATTCTGTGTGCTAAACCTTCAGCAATGGCTGTTTTTCCTACTCCAGGCTCTCCAATCAGTACAGGATTATTCTTTGTTCTTCTGCTTAATATTTGTAATACCCTGCGTATTTCTTCATCGCGGCCTATCACCGGGTCAAGCTTTCCTTTTTGGGCTAACTCATTTAAATTTTTAGCATATTTATTTAAAGAATTGTATTGGCTTTCGGCTGTTTGCGAAGTTACTTTTTGCCCGCCTCTTAATTCCTTAATAGCGGTCTTTAGGTCTCTTTCGTTAATCCCTGCATCTTTTAATAAAGTTGCCACTGCATGCTTACCATCTAGCATTGCTAAAAACATATGCTCTACCGATACAAACTCATCTCCAAATTCTTTGAGATACGATTGAGCCTTCAATAATATTTGGTTGGCATCGTTAGACAGGTATTGATTTTGACCTTCCACTTTCGGAAAGCCTTTTATCATTGCATCCAGTGTTGACTCTATACGATTTTGATTAGCATTTAATTTTTTAAGTAAATAGGAAATAACATTCTCATCTGTTTGAATCAACGCTTTTAACAAATGTGCTGGCTCAATAGCTTGTTGTCCGTTTTGTAAAGCAATCTGAACTGCTTCCTGTACGGCATCTTGCGATTTAATTGTAAAATTATTTAAGTTCATAATAATTGTAGATTCTAAATAAAAAATATCATCATTAGAATCTTTTCTCAAATCGTCAATATTTGCTCCACCTCGTAATTATCTGTATTATTGACATACAATAATGAATCAAATAAGAATAGTTGACTTAAGTATAAATTAAATGCAAAGAAATAATATTTAAAAACAGTCAAAAAGTCGTTTCAATACATACTTAATTTCAAATTTCGCTAATTACATATTACTTTATTTTATAGGTTAATGATAAATAAGGATAAGCAACAAACTCTTCTTGTGTTCTTTCATTAGCTGTAGGACTTCCATTATATTCATAAATGGTTTGTTGGTAAGTGTTTCCCATTAAACCAAAATCGAATACTGTATTTCTAGCTGATAATCGAAATGCTGCACTCAACAATTTATTATAGTCACTATTATTGATAAATAAATTATCAGTTACTAAGGCAAGTGTATTACTTACCTTTACATAACCACTAACTGAAAAGCCATTAATCGGATCTTTACTGGAACCACTCATCCTTCTGGCCTGTCCAATGCTGGTTGTTACATTTAAATCTTTAGTTCCAATAGTAATACCACCACTTAAAACACCCGTTGAAGAACTCCTGTTTGTATTAAATCCATTATTCGGTGTAAAAAAAACATTATAAGCAGCTCCAATTTGTACCATTTCCGAAATTTGAAACTGTGTTCTTAAGTGTATATTGGTAAAAACAATTACACCCAAAAATAAACCTCCTCCGCCAATAGAAAAATTATCGCTGAGACCATAATCTACACCATTGTATAATACCCAAATGTTTTGGTAAACAAACTCCTTCTTTTTTAAGCCCATATAATTATTGCTTAATAAATACTTATGCTGAGCTAAATAAGGCACATAATTTCCATTTGACTTTGACCCGCCAAATGAAACGATAGGCATGTTATTAGGATTTTTGTCATTGGGGGTGGTTGTTACTACCTGATTTGCTACACTATTTTTAACATTTACTATACTCACCACATCTTCTTGTTTTAAAACTACGGTTCCGGCAAATGTGGTTTTAAGGGTTAACTCTTGTAAGCTAATAGCTAATATACTTCCTTTTAATACAGTACCATCTTTTAACGTTACGTTTACTTCAGGCAAGCTATCTTTTCTTTTTTCCGAATTTATTATTGTGTCCTGCTGTGCTTTTGCTGAGGTAAAGCCAATCAGTAAAAAACTCATTGCTATTAAAATTCTTATCTTTTCTTTCATAATTTTTGGTTTATATTTTATCAAATCCTTCGTTAAACTTTGTTCTGTTATAAATCTCTTTATCAAATCTAATTAAAGTTTTGAATTATAACCAAATGAAATACCTATCCTGAAACCATCGTTATTGGGTATAGTACTCCACACATTTATAGGTATGTTCAATCGTCCGCTTTTTATAGTTTTACCGCAAGCTACTACAATTGCCCCTGTTAATTCTACATCACCACGACTGTCTATTCTTTTCTCCAAACTATAACCTTTTGCGCCCATTATATCTAAGTCCTTTTTACTGTAAAACTTTCCATTATAATCAGCACCCTCCATTCTTTGTACAATACTAACGGTAGGACCAAAAGCTATTTCCCAACCATTTTTGTTATTTCTAAAACCATTTAAAAATGTTAAACTAGGAATGAGCAATTGTTGGTCCAAACCTGTAATCATAGGTAAAAACTCAAATAATGCCTGGTAGCTTCCCTCGTTTAAGTATTGTTTTTCAAACTGGTAACCAAACTGAAACATAGCAGGAGAAGCATTGTAACCTCCATCTTTTTCTCTCTTTTTTATAATTTCGTTTTCTTTACCAGATAAATAGGTATAGCCAAAACGGGGGCCTTCTAAGTTTATCCTGTTTTTGTTAGGGTTATTGATACTGTTTTCATAGTCGAATCTTTTGGTTAATTTAACCAATAAATCTTCATTATTGCCTAAATTAAACATTTTGCGTACCGTAATTTTAATCATTGACTGCACTTCGTTGGGTAAATTATTAAACTCTTCAATAGTGGTTTTTTCTATAACCTGCTTTTTCACATTAATCAATCGTAAGGTAACTACTATATTCTGACTGATTAATTCAACGCTTCCGGTTATCATGTATTCGGTTTGAATTACCTTGGCAACTTCCAGTAAGCACATTTTACCATAACAATTGCTTACATTTAAATTATTCTTTTCAATTAAATAGCTTACATCATACCTGTCCGTTACATCAAAAGTATCCAGCTTTTCTATTTCTGTTCTTAAAACATTACCTAATTGTTGTGCATCTAAGGTCAGCCCTTTGCTATCAACATTTAGTATAGTAACTGTTGGTTTGGTTATTTGCGCTGTTAAACTTGTTACGACAAAAAGAAAGGCTCCAACAAAGGCCATTTTAATAGTGTTTGAAATAGTTTTCATATTTATTTGTTTTAAAAATTTATGGTACAAACAAACTACATATAAGCAGCCTGGTAAAATTGAAAACAAGTGCCATTTATAACAATTGAAGTATTTTTTCTTTGAATCAATCAACACAAAACCATATATAATATGGCTTTTACGCTTTTTGCAAATGAATTTTATATAATTTGCATATTTTGCAAAAAATACCTTTTTGAAATATTGCTAAGTAATTAAATAATGAATTCAGAACAGACAAAAAATATTCAAAATTCTTTCATTGAAAAAATAAAAGCCGCTATTCCTCCAAATGAAAACCTGGTTCAAAGCATTGCCGATATTTTGAATATAAGTGTTGATAGCGCCTATAGAAGAATAAGGGGAGAAAAACTGTTTAATATAAATGAGGTAGCATTGTTATGTTCTGCACTTAAAATAAACTTTGATTCAAATATTAATGCCAATTCAAACCAAGCTTACTTTAACTTTAATAATTTAGAGCGCGATAAAACAAAATTTAAAACCTGGTTAACCACTATTTTAGACAACCTGAAACAGATTAGCGCCCGACCAGAAAACACTATTATTTACTCCGCTGACGATGTTCCTATCTGGCATCACTTCAATGATGATTTATTAATTAGATTTAAACTGTTTTACTGGTTAAAAACTATTTTATGTGATGCAGACTTTATTGATAAAAAATTCGACCCCTTATTAATCCCGGAAGAATTAATAACAATGGCCAAAGATGTTTCCTATTACTACAATCAAACAACTTCAACTGAAATATGGACCGAAGACACCTTTAACTCTACTCTTAAACAGGTAGAATACTTTTGGGACAGTGGTTTTTTCAGTACGCAAAAGGATGCATTTGACATATGCAGCTCTATTAAAAATGAAATTACCATATTGCAAAAAATGTGCGAAAGGAGCAGTAAGTTAGATAATGGAAAAGAGAATTTTACCATGTATTGCAGTGAAGTTATGGTAGGCAATAATAGTATTGTAGCTCAAATAGGCCCCACAAAACTATCATATGTAAGTTACAACACTTTTAATATGATGACAACTGCTAATCCATCGTTTGTAAACGAAGCTGAAGAATGGCTAAAAAACTTAATAAAAAAATCAATACTAATAAGCGGAATAAGTGAAAAACAACGTAACCGGTTTTTCAATAAAATCTATCAAAAAATTGATAAGCTGGAACAGTCTATTAAGATAGATGCTTAAAAAATAACATGCCGGTTAATTAAAATTTTTCAAGTCAGTTACAAATAGTATTATTGGACTCCATTTTAAATTTAAAAAAATAAAAAACTGTGCTTATTTATAGTAATAGAGCAGTCGATAATTTGTTATGTTAGAAAAGTTTATACCTGAAAAATTCCATAGAAGCATATACCTCTTCAAAAAAAGCCTGTTAGGGTTTGCCCAAAAATCTTATGCACAGGAGGGCGAAGACATGGTATTGCAAAGAAAGTTTCATGGCCAGCAAAATGGCTTTTATATTGACATCGGAGCTCACCACCCGCATAGGTTTTCCAACACACACCTATTTTATAAAAAAGGGTGGAGCGGTATTAATATAGATGCAATGCCGGGTAGCATGGACTTATTTAACAAATACAGGAAACGTGATATAAATTTAGAAGTGGCTATTTCTGATGTATCGCAAACACTTACTTATTATGCTTTTGTTGAACCTGCCATTAATGGCTTTGACCCTATTTTAAGCCAACAAAGAGTGGAAGCAGGAGAAAAGCTTTTATTTACCAAAGAAATTAAAACACTTACCTTACAAGAAATATTTGAAAAGCATTTACCAACTCTGCAAACCATTGATTTTATGAGTGTGGATGTAGAAGGAATTGATCTGCAAATTTTAAAATCGAACAACTGGACAAAATACAGGCCCAAAGTTGTTTTGGCAGAATGCCTTAGTAAAAATGTGTTGGAGGTAATGCAAGAGGATGTATATAAATACATGATTGAGCAGGATTACAGTTTTATAGCTAAAACAATTAACACTTGTTTTTTTGAAGACAATAAAATGAAAACTTAAAGGAGCAATTTGTATTTAGCATTAACAGAAAATAAAAAGGAGGAATTGTAACAATTCCTCCTTTTTATTTTTAT
Organism: uncultured Bifidobacterium sp.; assembly: GCA_964442045.1. Lineage (GTDB taxonomy): Bacteria > Bacteroidota > Bacteroidia > UKL13-3 > UKL13-3 > JAAFJM01. Next base: position 2,182 of record CAYTWI010000079.1, on the reverse strand, counting down.
TTCAAAACATAACTGCTTGAATGCACCATATTGCTGTCTATATACAGCTCAATGGTATAAGTTCCGCTTTCTAAATTCCGCTCCTCCCCTTCGTAGGCTAAGCATATATTTTGCTTTTCGTTTTGGTAATCTATTTTAATGTTAGATGTGCACTCTAAGGTTTCTCCATTTACTACTACATTACCTTTGTTTACTCCTGCTAAAGGTTTTCCGTTAGGTGCCAATATTCTTAAATAAACTGTTCTTTCGCCTTTAGGAGCCACTTTGTTATCCATAATGGTAAGGCATGCTTCTATTTTATTGGTTTTCTTAGCTAAGGTGCTTTCTACCAGTTTACCACTGTTTTTCTTTTTGAACGAGGCTACTTTAATATATTCAACCTTTAAAACACTGGCTGTTTCAACTGTTTTTTCCAACTTGCTTTTTTCCTGATTCAAACCGCTAACTGCATTGGTCAGCTCCTGGTTTTGTGCTTTTAACTGTCCGTTCTCAGTCATTAGAGCATCTATTTTTTCTAAGTATTCATCACGCAATGCTTGCAGTTTAGCCAATTCAACTTTTAATTTTTTGCTTAACTGATTAGCATCTTTTTCGCTTTTCAATATTGACCTGATCTTCCTTTCCTGGTCATATATTTTATCATTGGCATCAGAAAGTAAACTGTCTAAGTTACCTGCAATGCCTCTATACTTATCTAACTCCATAGAGGTTGAAACCAATTCGCGTTCTACTTCAACACGAATATTAATTAAACTGTCAACTTCGTTTCCATGACTAATAATAGTAGTAGTATGGTTTTTATATTGATATACATTAAAACCAATTGAACCTAATAACAATAATAATAGTAATATTAATGCTGTCCGGTTGTTGTTTTTTTCTTCTTCTTGCTTATTCATAATAAATAGGTATTTTTTATGCAATGTAAAACATTTTTCCTATAGTTCTGTGAATTAACCTTTAAATTTAAAAACCATTATTTTGATAAAATTACTGAACAATGCTATTATTGTAACTTATTTATGCTAAATAATAAAAAGATAGTGGTTGTTATGCCGGCCTATAATGCTGAACTAACACTTGAAAAAACATATAACGAAATTCCCTTTGACATAGTGGACGAAGTTATATTGGTAGACGATACCAGTAAAGATTTAACCAGTCAACTGGCTAAACAGATAGGCATTCAACACGTTATTCGCCACGAAAAAAACAAAGGATACGGAGGTAACCAAAAAACATGTTATAACAAAGCGCAGGAAATTGGTGCTGATATTGTTATTATGTTGCATCCGGATTACCAATATACACCCACGCTTATTCATAGCATAGCTTCTATTATAGCTTACGATGTTTACCCAGCAGTATTTGCATCCCGTATTTTAGGGAAAGGCGCGTTAAAAGGCGGAATGCCCTTATATAAATATTTCTTCAACAGGTGTCTTACTCTGTTTCAAAATATTTTAATGGGTCAAAAACTATCAGAATACCACACGGGGTACAGGGCTTTTAATGCTGAAGTATTGAAAAAGGTGAATTACAATGCCTGTAGTGATGATTTTGTATTTGACAATCAAATGTGCGCACAAATTTTTTATGCCGGATTTGAAATTGGTGAGGTAACATGCCCTACCAAATATTTTGACGAAGCTTCATCAATTAATTTTAGCAGAAGTGTTAAATATGGTTTAGGCGTTTTAGCCACTTCGTTACAATACCGTTTTCAAAAATGGGGAATTATTAATTTAGATATTTTTAAAATAAATACGGTTGCTAATTAATTCAATATGTCGAATTTTAATCCATGGCATGATGTAAGTTTTGGGACCGATGCCCCCAACCATGTAACTGCTATTATAGAAATACCTAAAGGTAGTAAAGGTAAATTTGAGTTAGACAAAGAAAGTGGTATGTTAAAACTGGACCGTGTTTTATTCTCTGCAGTTCATTATCCGGCCAATTATGGCTTTATTCCACAAACCTACTGTGATGATAAAGACCCGCTTGATATTTTAGTCATTACATCCATTGAGTTACCTCATCTGTGTTTAATTGATGCAAAAGTAATTGGTGTAATGCGTATGGTTGACCAGGGCGAAGCAGACGATAAAATAATTGCGGTTGCACAAAATGATATGTCGGTAAATTACCTGAACGATATTAGTGAGCTACCTCCACATAC
>CAYTWI010000078.1:0-15849 GCA_964442045.1 uncultured Bifidobacterium sp. | reverse complement strand
GATTAATTAAAACAGTTTGTGCATTTAAAGATGCGGCCGTCATGGCCCAACTGATTAAACTAATACCCAAGCTTCTGGATATTAATTTTTTGATTTGTGTTATTTTTCGATTCATATATTTATTTAATTTGATTTATAAAGTTGATAAAATAGTTAGACACCGAAATGCCTTTGTTTTTTTCATGAAGCCCATGAAAAAATTACATTATTTTAATAATGAGGAGTAAAAAATTAATCTGTTAGCGTTTGTTGTAACCGGCTAAACGTTCCACACTGTGGATTTCCAGTGCGCATATTGAGATTGCGCAGCTATTATTTGAATACGTAAAAGAATACTATCTTTCATTTAGTAGTTAATCGATTTAACGAAACTTTCGAACTGCTAAATTAAATTTTTAATAATAAGGGCAAAGTTTATTACGTCATTTTTTAATAATTAAGTAAATTTTATTAAAAAAATTATTTAAGTGGTAGTTATAAGGGGTTTAATTGCGACAAGTTGTAAAGAAGGGTTAATCATGTTAATTAATTTGAGAGCAATATTAATCATACTTTAAAATTTATGATAGGCATTTTTACTGAATGTGTTCAAAGTAATATTTAAAAATTAACTAAATATTATGTTTTTGAGTAAATGTTATAACGTTAAAAATAATTATTTATGCATTTGATATTACAAAGTCATGTTGTTTTTTAGTGTTTCATTTTCAGGCTTTAAATAATATTAAAACAAATAAAATAAAGTTATCTATAATAAAAACATATGGTCAATCGTTGGACATCTATAGCTTTAATTATGAAAAAAATAATACTATTCATTGCTCCTTTACTTATTTATGTAGCTTGTTCCAATAGTAATTCAGGGAGCAATAACGCTGGTGTTGTAGCTGTTGAAGACAGAAGCAATAATCCTAATTTTAAAGATACTTTGTTTGATAAATCGTTTCAGACCTATTTAAATTTAAAAGATGCATTTATTTTAGATAACAATGAAGGAGCAGCGGAAATTGCTATATTCCTGGCAACCCAGCTGTTTAAATGTAATTTAGCAAAAGAAGCTGAACTGGCTATTAAAATAAGTCAGACAAAAGATCTGGCTGTACAAAGAGATTTGTTTACCTTATTAAGTAGCTCATTTGTACAAGCGGTACAAAAAGAAAATTTACAAAAAGGTAAAGTATATATTGAGTTCTGTTCAATGGCTAACAATGGAAAAGGAGCCTATTGGGTATCGACCGAAAAACAAATTCGCAACCCTTATTTTGGTAACGATATGCTAAAGTGTGGTGAGATAAAAGAAGAAATAATAACCAAGTAAAAGTATAAATATTACTTTTGCTGAAGTGTCATTTAACCATACCGAAATAATAGATCAATTATATTTTGAGAAACAATACAGGTTTGTTGCTCCTCATATAGCTTTAAGCAATATAGTTGAATATTACTGGCAATTAGATTTACGCGGCAATGGTTATGTAGATGATGATTTTGCCGAACACATATTTGCCAATTTAAATGCCTCCATGGTTTTTAATTTAGGAACAGCTTTTACCGTAAATGTACATAAGCAACAACAACAGCTCAAATCAAGCGTACTTATAGGACATCATACAGAAACATTCACCTATAAGCATTTCAGCAATAATTTTTTAACGGGCATCAAATTTAAACCTGCGGGCATTAATTTATTGTTTGGCATACCATCGGCTGATTTAAACAACCATGTGGAAGACGCTACTTATTTTTTAAGTAACCAGTTTATAGAAGAACAGTTATTACAGGTAAATACCCTCAAAGAACAAACCAAACTTTTAGATACCATTTTATTACAACAGCTCAATAAGCAAACCCATATACCTTATAAAACCCAATATGTATGCAACGCCTTGCATAAAGTAATGCAAAAAAAAGCTTTGTTATCGGTTGATGGGTTGGCAGAGCAACTACATGTTACCAAACGCTCATTAGAGCGTTATTTTAAGCAGGAAATAGGCGTAAGCCCCAAACAATGCTTAAGCATATTGCGTTTTAGGCAGGCATTAAAAACCTATGGATTGCAAGGCTCTACTGCCGATTACGAAGCATTGGGCTTTTACGATTTCTCTCATTTTATGAAAGACTATAAACGATTTACTACTTTGTAAATTGTCGTGTTTTTACACCTGAAATACAAAGCAGGCATTGCAATTTTGTGCCATGCAATCAAATTTAAGTAATTCTTTTTTTGCCAATAACAGGAAACGTTTAGTTGCTCTGTTAAAGCACCAATCAATTGCTGTATTTAACAGCAATGATATTTTACCAACAAATGCTGATGGTACATTTCCGTTTAAACAAAACAACGATCTCTATTATTTAACGGGTATTAAACAGGAAGAAACTATTCTGTTATTATTTCCGGATGCAATAGAAAATTCACAAAAAGAAATACTGTTTATTTTAGAACCAAATGCCTTGCTTGTTAAATGGGAAGGCCATAAGCTAAGCAAAGAAGAAGCAAGTAAAATATCTGGTATAAGCGAGGTTCGTTATTTGAATGAATTTAAAAATACATTTAAGCAGCAGGTAGTTCAGGCTCAAAACATTTATATCAATACCAATGAGCATACCCGTGCTAAGCTCAGTATACAAACACGTGAGGACCGGTTTTTAACCTGGTGTAAAGCAAACTATAATTTACATCATTACGAACGTTTAGCTCCTCTTATGAAGCAACTGCGTGTAATCAAGCAGGAGGAAGAAATAGCAATGCTTAAGCAAGCCGCATTTATAACAGCAAAAGGTTTCAGCAGAGTTTTAAAATTTATGAAACCCGGTGTACACCAAAAGCAGGTAGAAGCAGAAATGATTCACGAGTACATGCAATACTTAGGCACCTGGGCCGATTATCAACCCATAGTTGCTTCCGGTACTGATACCTGTATTTTGCATTATAACTCTAACCATAAAGTAATACATAACAATGAATTGGTTTTAATAGATGCAGCCGCAGCTTTCGAGAGCTACAATGCAGATTTAACGCGTACCATTCCTGCAAATGGAAAATACTCAGCCCGTCAAAAAGAAGTGTATAAAGCAGTTTTGCATATACACAGGCAAATGAAAATGCTTTTAAAGCCGCATGCATTAATGAAAGACCTACAAAACCATTGCAACGAATTATTGATAGAACAATTGGTAGCTTTGGGTGTATGCAGTATGAACGATATCAAATTGAAAGGTACTACATTTTATATTCAGCAATATTGCGGACACAACTTTTCCCACTTTATAGGCCTTGATGTGCATGATTCAGGGGATTACAACCAAAAACTAACAACAGGTATGGTTTTAACGAACGAGCCCGGTATTTATATCAACGAAGAGCAAATTGGGATTCGTATTGAAAACAATATATTGATAACCGAAACCGGAATAATAGATTTGATGGAAACAATTCCCATTGAAGCAACAGAAATTGAAGAATTAATGAATTTATAGTATGACAATAAATACAGCAGAAGAATACGAAGCATTGAAGCATGCAGGTTATGCAGTTGGCGAAACCTTAAAGCAAATGGTGGCATATACCCAAGCTGGCATGTCAACCAAACAGATTGATGATTTTGGCAAAAACTTATTGCTGCAATTTGGCGCACAGGCAGCACCATCGCTTCTCTACCGGTTTCCCGGTGCTACTTGTATCAGTGTAAACAATGAAGTAGCCCATGGTGTTCCATCTGCTAAGAAAATAATACAGGAAGGCGATTTGGTTAATATAGATGTATCAGCAAAAGTGAATGGTTATTTTGCCGATAACGGCTGTAGTTTTGTGGTAGGAAGTAATGCTGCTAAACAACGTTTATGCGATGCTTCACTTAAAGTATTGTCTGTTGCTATCAGCCAAATTAAGCATGGTGTTAAAATTAGCGATATTGGTTATTTAATTGAGCAAACAGCTAAAGGTTTAGGCTACAATGTAATATATGATTTAACTGGACACGGAGTAGGGAAGAAGTTGCATGAGCATCCTCAACACATACCTTGTTATTATGATAAAACTATCAAAACCAGGTTTGAAAAAGGAATGGTTGTGGCTATAGAAACATTTATTTCAACCAAAGCCAGGCATATTAAAACCAGACCTGATAAATGGACTCTTTATACAGCAGACAACAGTTTAGTGGCCCAACATGAACATACCATTATGGTAACCGATGATAAGCCAGTAATATTTACCCAAGCTAATGGAATAATTATCGAGTAAGTAACTGTTTCTTTATTTGGTTAAACATCAAATCAACCCAAAGCCCGTATTGTTTGCCTGAAGGATGCAAGCCATCACTGGCAACTAAGGTAGTATCATAATTGCGGGAAATAGGGGTAATGTTAAAATAGGTGATTTTATATTTATTGGCTATGCGCTGGTTAATGCTATTGAATAGATCAATTTGTTTTGAAATATTTGATTGATTACTTTGTCCGAAAGGAGTATATCCATAATCAGGAATAGCTATAACAACTACATTCTTTTTGATTCCTCCGGCCAGAGAAATAGCCTTGTTTAACAAACTTTCAAACTGTATGGCATATTCACTGGTATCCTTACCCTGGTATTGGTTGTTTACACCTATGAGTAATGAAACCAAGCCGAACGTATCAGTTAAGTTTTCATTGGCAATAGCATTAAACAAGTTTTGAGTAGTCCAACCTGTTTTGGCAATTATTTGTGTGGAAGTAATATCAATAGAGTCGCTTGCATTTAGTTTACTGCTTAACTGCGATGGAAAATTATCAGCTTCATCAACTGACTGGCCTATGGTATATGAATCGCCTAATGCAAGGTATTTAACAGCAACAGGTTTAAAAGTATTTACAGCCATGGTAGTTTCTGAGGGTTTCTTGCAACTCAATAAAGTAAACAGCACCATTGAAAATAAGATTTTCATATACCAATGTACGATTAAAACATAAATATGGTTTTATAAGTAAAATTTTTCCTTTGAAAATCTGACTGTTATATTTAGAATTAGGATTTAATATATTTAACTTTCAATAATTATTGAAAGTTTGGAAAATAAAATTACATTTGTCCTATGAAATTAACCGAAGCCAAAAAACAATTTATACAAGCATGGGGAACTTTAGGAAGCGAGTGGGGTATAAACCGGACTATGGCACAGGTACATTCCTTGTTATTAATAAGCAGTACTGCCTTATGTACTGAAGATATAATGGAGGAATTAAATATTTCGCGTGGCAATGCCAATATGAATTTACGTGAATTGATGAACTGGACATTGATTAGTAAAGAGTTGATACCCGGTGATAGAAAAGAATACTTTGTAGCTGAAAAAGATATTTGGGAAATAGCAAGGATTATAGCCAGGGAAAGAAAGCGCAGAGAAATAGAACCTGTACTTAAAGTATTGAATAACTTAAAAGAAGTAGAAGGGGATAAAAAAGACAAAGATGTAAAAGCATTTAGTGACACTATTGAAAACCTCAGCAATTTTGTAGGTAAAATGGATAAATCTGTGGATATGATGCTTAAGGCAGATGAAAGTTGGTTTTTTGGAACTATATTAAAAATGATTAAGTAATTAGCAAATAATTTAAAACTCCTTAACCGGAGTTTTTTAAAGAAATAAAGTTTCAAAAATAATTGAAAATACAGAAACTATATGAATAATTATAATTTAATAAACTACCTTATTTACCTGCCTGTTACCTTTTATATAACTGTATTTATAGGCAAAGTTTTTTATACTAATGGGCTCGTGTTTTTAACAGATGCATTTAATGGGAACAAAGAATTAGCTCAAGTATTAAATAAGTTTTTGCTGGTAGCCTATTATCTGGTAAACTTAGGTTATGCTGCTATTTCCATTAATACTTTTTCACCCGTTAATTCTTACTTACAGTTAGCCGAAGAGTTAAGCAAACGCTTAGGCATCATCATCATTGGCTTATCTCTTTTACATTATTTTAATATGTACACTTTCTCCCATTTCAGCAAACAAATTCAAAAACTATATCAACACAATCAATAACCACAATCAATAACAATTTAAAAAGTACCATTATGAACAACAACATGTTAATTGCAGCTTACGGAGTTTATTTACCTGTTACACTATTTTTAACTTACTATGTAGCTAAAACCCTTTTTAACAATGCTAAAATATTTATGCTTGATATATTTAAAGGGCGTACTGAAATAGCAGAATCAACCAATCATTTATTAAGAGTAGGTTTTTATTTGCTCAATATAGGTTTTGCCATGCTAATGCTTAAAACGAATTATAGTGTTGATAACGGACAAACATTACTAGAAGTATTAAGCTTAAAAATAGGAGGCTTTTCTATTTACTTAGGCTTCATGCTGTTCTTCAATTTGTATTTATTCTTTAGAGGTAAACGTAAATCAAAAGAAAACCAATTAAGAGAAATGAGTATGCAAAATAGGGTAAGCCAATAAAGCATTTAACAATAGCCATCAATTTTAAGTATAGCATCTATGAAAACCTTACTAAAACATACTTTAATTTACGATGAAGAATGCCCGCTTTGTCAGGCATACACCGGACAGTTTATTAAACGGGGTTTGTTAGATAACGAAGGCAGGACAGCCTATCAAACAATGAATTTTGATGAATACCCATCCATAGATAAAAAATTGGCAGCTAATAAAATTGTATTGCTTAATACCCAAACAGGAGAGGTAACTTATGGTATTGACAGCTTAATAAAAGTACTGTCACATCAATACGCATTAATAGGCAGCATAAGCCGGTTTAAATGGATTTATATTTTGCTTACATTGCTGTATCAATTTATTTCATATAACAGGAAAGTAATAGCACCGTCTCCAGTTAATAGTAAACAAGTTTGCTCGCCTTCTGTTGCTATAACCTGGCGGGTATTGTTTATTGCCTTCAATGCTTTAGTAGTGCATATGATAGTTACTTGGTATTTTAACACCTTTTTAAGCCAATATATGCATGGCGGAGTGCATATACCCGATGTGGTTTTATTTGTAGCACAAATTGGTTTTCAAGGCATTGTTTTTATTTCTTTAAAACAATCAAATTTCTACGATTATGCCGGACAACTTTCCTTTTCAGCCTTTTTAGGCGCTTTGTTATTAGGCTTTTTAGGAATAGGTTTGGTCCTATTATCGCACCTTGGAATTCAAATAGAATTATTAGCTACCGTAAGTTACGGAATAGTATATATGTTTATGTTTTACGAACATTGGCGTAGGGTTGGTTTATACAAGTGGAGCAAATATTTATGTGTAAGCTGGATATTATTCAGAATATTAATTTATCCGTTGGTTTTTATTTATTAATGTTATGAGCACAAAAGAAAAAATAGTAATAGCAGGCGGAAGTGGTTTTATTGGTAAAGCACTGGCTGCTTATTTTAAAACACAATACGATATAGTTATTCTATCCCGCAACAACCATATAGATGAAGAGGGGGTAAGGTATATATATTGGGATGGAAAAACATCGGGATACTGGCAAAGAGAATTAGAAGGTATTACAGCATTGATTAATATGACAGGACGTTCAGTTGACTGCCGGTATAACCAAGCCAATAAAGACGAAATTTATAACTCAAGGTTAAACAGCACTTATACATTAGGTAAAGCTATTGAGCAATGTTTGATAAAGCCCAAAGTATGGCTTAATTCATCGTCAGCTACCATATACAGGCATGCAGAAGACAGGCCCATGACTGAACTTACAGGCGATTTAGGAAAAGGTTTTAGTGTAGATGTATGTAAAAAATGGGAACATATGTTTAATAGCTTTTCCTATTTAGGCATACGTCAGATAGCTTTGCGTACTGCAATTGTATTAGGAAAAAATAAAGGTGTAATGGCACCATTTACTAATTTGGTAAAGTTTGGTTTAGGAGGCAAGGCAGCAAGTGGCAACCAAATGTTCAGCTGGATTCATATAGATGATGTGTGCCGGGCTATTGATTTTTTGATACATGAAAACAGTTGCAATGGAGCTTATAATATTTCATCGCCAAACCCAATTACCAATAAAGCTTTTATGTATTGCTTACGTAAACAAATGCATATGCCTTTTGGGTTCGCACAACCTAAATGGCTACTGACAATTGGTGCAAGGCTTATAAGAACAGAAACAGAATTAATACTAAAAAGCAGGTGGGTAGTACCTGAAAGGTTACAACAAGCAGGCTTTACATTTACTTTTAATACAATAGAACAGGCATTGCAACATCTTGTAGTAACGGAACAATAACTATCTCAGTTATTAGTTAAATCAACGTGTTTTTTTATTTTAATAACTACATATTTACTGGTTGGTGTATTGCTTTTATCAGCTACAGAGCCAATAGGTACCAATACATTGGTTTCAGGAAAATAGGTAGCTGTACACTGTTCAGGAATATTGTATTTTATAACCATAAACTTATGAGCTACCCGCTCAATATTGTCATGGTAGTTAAATAAATTAACCACATCGCCATGTTGTAAGCCTTGTTTAAGCATATCTTTTTCATTCATGAGTACAACCCTGCGCTCATTATATATACCACGGTAACGATCATCCAGCCCATAAATAGTTGTATTAAACTGGTCATGGGTGCGTATAGTCATCATCATTAACTCATCAGGAGCCAAAGAATTAAAAGTAAGCTTAGCTACATTGAAATTAGCTTTGGTACTAAGTGTATTAAATTTACCCTCACGCGCACCGTTTGGTAAATAAAAGCCTCCTGATTCACGTACACGTTTATTGTAGTCGGTAAAGCCACTAATGGTACGTTCAATATCGTTTCTTACATGGTCGTAATGCTCTTCATATAAACTCCAGTTTACCTTACTTTTATTACCCAGGGTAGCTTTAGCCAATTGACAAACTATTACACTTTCGCTCATTAAGTTATTACTAACCGGCTTTAAATTACCCTTGCTCATTTGTACTACACCCATAGAGTTTTCGCAGCTAATAAATTGCTCTTCTCCTTTGGCATTAATGTCTTTATCGCTTCTGCCGTAAGTAGGCAAAATAAGCGCTTCCTCACCGGTAATTAAATGGCTTCGGTTTAGCTTGGTACTGATATGAACTGTTAATTTGCAGTTTTGCAGCGCTTGTGCAGTGTATTTAGTATCTGGCGTAGCTGATAAAAAATTACCACCCATGGCTATAAATACTTTGCCTTTTTCCTCATGCATTTTTTTGATGGCATCCACCACATCTAAACCATGTTCATAAGGAGCATTAATATTGAAAACTTTATTCAGCTTATCAATAAACATTTTTGATGGCTTTTCATAAATGCCCATCGTTCTGTCGCCTTGCACATTGCTATGCCCACGTACCGGGCAGGTGCCTGCTCCGGGCTTGCCAATACTGCCTTTTAATAAAAGTAAATTAACGACTTCTTTAATGGTGTCAACTGCATTTTTATGTTGCGTTAAGCCCATAGCCCAACAGGCTATTATTTTGTTTTTACGCTTAAATACATCAGCCGTTTTCCTGATATCATCAATACTGATTCCACAAGCTTCACTTAACTCATCTAAACTGTATTCATCAAAAGTGGCTACTAATTCATCGTAACAAGAAGTATGTTCTTTAATAAATGTCAGGTCGAAAATACTGCCGGGCACTTTGCTTTCATCTTCCCACAATACTTTTTCAATGGCTTTTATAAGTGCCAGATCACTGTTTATTTTGACCTGCAAATAAATATCTGACAGTTGCGATTTAATACCCAATACGCCATTCATTTTTTGCGGATTGTTAAAACCAACTAAACCGGTTTCCTTTAATGGATTTACAGATATAATAGTGCAGCCATTTTGTTTGGCTTTTTGTAAAGCACTTAACATTCGGGGATGGTTAGTACCCGGATTTTGTCCTAAAATAATAATGGCTTCGGCTTCGTAAAAATCTTCTAAAGTTACTGAACCTTTGCCTATACCTACACTTTCATTTAGGGCCACTCCACTGCTTTCATGACACATATTACTGCAATCAGGTAAGTTATTGGTACCAAATTCACGCACAAAAAGCTGGTATAAAAAAGCAGCTTCGTTGCTTGTTCGCCCTGATGTATAAAAAATAGCATCGTTTGGTGTAGGTAAATTATTTAAATTTTTAGCAATTAGCTGAAAAGCATTTTCCCATGTAATAGGCTGGTAATGCGTGGCACCTTTTGGCAAATACATAGGTTCTGCAATACGGCCTTTTTTACCAATTCTATAATCGTCCAGTTGCGATAAATCAGCCACACTGTTTTCGGCAAAAAAAGAAGCCCATAAAGCTTTTGTGGTAGCTTCTTCTGCAATGGCTTTTGCTCCGTTTTCACAATACTCTGCAATTGGAGAACGTTCATCGTCAGGATCAGGCCAGGCACAGCCCGGACAATCAAATCCATCTTTCTGATTTAATTTAGCTAAAGCTTTGAAGCCGCGAACAGGGCCCATTTCGCTAAATACATGTTTAACGGATGATATAACTGCCGGAATCCCTGCAGCCGTTTTTTTAGGTTCACTTAGCTTAATGTCTAAAAACTCTTCAGGATTTTCAGGATTAGGTGTATTGCTATTTTCTGACATGTATTCTGTAGTAACTAAGAAGGGCTTTTAATTTATTTTAACAAACAGCATTGGGATTAGGAAACATGTCGCTTTGGTCCTCAAAAGTATTATCGAGACAAACAAAATCCTTTTCAACCAAAAGAAATAATGATTTTTCGTTACCTAAACTCATCTTGTTTTCAAAACCTACCTGTTCCGTACCTGTCCAATTATTGGCTATAGCAAGAGGTACCTGAATCGTTATTTTTGCACCTTCCATTTTAGCTGATAATTCATTTACTGTATTACTGGCTTCTAATGCATAAATGAAATCATTATTTATAAATTGGGTACGTTCCTCTAAGTAGCCTTGCATAGCAAAATTAGCTACTTCTGTTTTACTTAATCTTATCCTAATAGAGTTCCCTTTTATTCTAATTTTCATAATGGTAGTGTACTGGCGGTTATTGTTCTGTTTAACCAAACAAATTTAGTAATTAAATGACCTTATACAATAGGTACATTTTGACATTTGTAAATTGAGTTTGTTATTAATAAATAACCTTGTTCTTTATTAATAAGCGGGTTACAGCTTATTATTCATGGGTTTTATTACATAACAAAATATTAATGTGGCACTAAATAATACTGTCTTGACATTTAGGAAAAAACTGTAAATTCGCTTCTCTAAAAAAGAAATGTAAACCCTATTTTTATTTATTTTTAAAATGACTGAATTAAACGAATTGAATCCTTCTGATGCTGCTTTAAATGCAGAACCAATTGTTGAAACAAATGCAGAAGCTAAGCCCATTGAAAATGCTGTAGAAACAGATGTAACTGCTGCAACTGAAACGAAACCGATAGAGGAAATAAAACCGGTTGAAGAAAAGGTTGAAAGCAACTTGAATTTAGCTACTGATGTAATTGAAATTGCTATTGACGAGCATGAACATGATGAAGTTTTAGCCGCTATTGAGTCGGCAGAGTTAAGTGAAACCAATAACTATGCTAGTAAAACAAAAGATGAATTATTAGCCATAGCTACTGAAGCCACTAAAGATAAAGCGCCAAGTGAGGCCTTACAGATATTTAAAGATGTAAAGCCATTTTTTGATGCTGCATTACACGAAGAGCAGGAATTAGCACTGCAGAAATTTGTAGAAGAAGGTGGTGATAAAAATGATTTTGAGTTTAAATCGGGCGTAGCTGCACGTGATAAATTTAATAAAGCCATCAAAGATTTACGTGATAAGATAGCTACTGCTAAAGCCATTGCTGAAGCAGAAAGATTAAAGAACTTACAAGCCAAAGAAGCCATTTTAGAAAAAATAAAACTGTTAAACAGTTCGGAAGAAACCAAAGACAGTTTGGCTAAGCTGAAAGAGTTGCAAACAGAATGGAAAGCAGTTAAAAATGTTCCGAAAGAGCACGTAGAACGACTTTGGGAAAGCTACCGAGTTTTAAACGAAATATTTTACGATAAGCTTAGCATTAACAATGAAATAGCCCAATTAGACAGGGAACGTAACTTAGATGCGAAAATTGATTTATGCAAAAAAGTAAGTGAACTGTCAGAAGAGAAAAGTATAAAATCAGCTTTAATTGCTGTAAAAAAATACCAGGAAGAATGGCGTAATATAGGTCCTGTGCCGAAAGAAGCCAATGAAGATATCTGGAACCGTTTTAAAGCAGAAGTTGATAAAGTATTTGCTTACATAAAAGCAGAAACTGAAAAGAATGAAGTAGTTCGTCAGGCAAATTTAAACTTAAAGTTAGCATTGATTGAAAAAGCTAAAGGTTTGGCAGAATACAGCACTACCCGCATTAAAGAATGGCTCGAAAAAACAAAAGAAGCCAATGAATTAATGGAAGAGTGGAAAAAAATTGGCTATGTACCCTTGGCTGAAAGAGAGAAAGTATGGGAAGAGTTTAAAAATACCCGTAATACCTTTTTCAATAACAAGAATAACTGGTTTAAATCTTTCAATGCTGTTCGCAACGAGAATTTAAAAAAGAAAACCGAATTGGTTAAAGAAGCTGAAAATATAGCTGCTGCTCCGATTGATTGGGGCAAACAAACAGCTACTATTAAAAACTTGCAGGAGTCGTGGAAACAAATAGGCCCTGTTCCTGATAAGTTTAATGACGATATCTGGAAAAAATTCAGAGCTGCCTGTGATTTGTTTTTTGAAAAGAAAGCAGAACGTTTTGCTGAGCAAAATGTAGAACAAGGAGCTAATTTAGTTGCTAAAAAAGAACTGATAGCTAAGTTGGAAGTAATGGCTGCTGACGAAAGCGATAATGCCAATGTGTTTAACGATTTAAAAGCCATTCAGGATGCATGGAGTAAAATAGGCTTTGTTCCGAACAAGGATAAAGACACCATTACCAAAACGTATAACGGACTATTGGATAAAATATATGGCAGAAACCGTGAGTTGCGTAAAAACATGCGTCAGGCGGATGATAAAGCTCATTTTGAGTCTTTAGCTAATAACAATGATGGTGCACAACGTTTACAACGCGAAGAAAGAGTGCTAATAGAGCGTATAAAAGGTTTAAAATCGGATATTGATACGTGGGATAATAACTTAGGTTTCTTTAAAAACGGTAATGCTAAAAACGATATGGTTACCCAAATCCACGATAAGATTGCTGCTGCAAAACGTATGATTAAAGAACTTGATGAGAAAGTAAAAACCATTAGAGAATTAAAAAATCAGGTGGGTAAATCAGCAGAAAGTAAATAATAAAAACATGACAAAAAAAATAGTAAAAGTTGGCAATATTGAATGCGGAAGCGATGAGTTATTCCTTATTTCAGGCCCGTGCGTAATAGAAGATGAATCTATTATGATGAAAACAGCTGAAAAGCTAAAAGAAGTTTCAGAAAAACTGAACATTAAAATAATATACAAATCATCATTTCAAAAAGATAACCGCAGTAGTTTAAAGTATTATGATGGGCCGGGTCTAGCTAAAGGAGTAGCCATTTTAGCCAAAGTAAAAGAACAATTTGGTTTTTCATTGTTAACCGATATTCATTATCCTGACCAGGCAGCAGCAGCAGGTGAAGTGTGCGATGTATTACAAATACCGGCTTACCTGTGCATGCAATCTACATTAATGGTAGCAGCAGCAAAAACAGGAAGAGTAATCAATATTAAACACGGACAGTTTTTAGCTCCTGAAAACATGAAACACCCGGTACAAAAATGTATAGACTCAGGTAACGAACAGATTATATTAACCGAACGTGGTTATACTTTTGGTTATAACGATATGGTTGTTGATCCGCGCAGTATGTTTTTAATGGGGCAAATAGGTTTTCCTGTTGTGTTTGATATTACCCATAGTATTCGTAAATACGGTATTCCAAGTGCTGATGCCAAAGGTGGGGCACGTGAATTTTTACCGGTATTGAGCAGGGCAGGTGTAGCTGCCGGAGTTGATGGCGTGTTTATTGAAACGCACCCTGATCCGGAAAAAGCTTTATGTGATGCTGCTTCGCAATTAAATGTATACCAATTGGAAGAGTTTTTAAAACCATTAATTGATATACATAACTTAGAAGTAAGTTACCGTTAAGTAAATAAATTTATAAATTAAACAGGCTTTCTATATAATAATGGAAAGCCTTTTTAATTTAATTTTTTGTAGTTGTCCGTATTCGGTTTTAACAACATTTTGTATTT
Organism: uncultured Bifidobacterium sp.; assembly: GCA_964442045.1. Taxonomy (GTDB): domain Bacteria; phylum Bacteroidota; class Bacteroidia; order UKL13-3; family UKL13-3; genus JAAFJM01. Next base: position 1,599 of record CAYTWI010000078.1, on the reverse strand, counting down.
ATCGGTAATTAAACCTTTTTCTAAAAAATATCTTATTAAGTCAGGCGTTTTTTCAATATTTAAGCTTTCTTTTAAACGTTTTTTCAGGGCATCGACTCCTTTTTCTGAAATACCCATTAATTCTGCAATTTCTTTGTTTTTGTTACCATAGAAAAGGGCACTTACCAGTCCTATTTTTCTATTGTTTAACTGGTGACTTTCTTTGGTCGCGTCCTGTATATTTTTGTCCGTTACCTGCATGTCCTCATCATTTTCCATGATTGTTTTTTTATACTCCAGGTTCTTAAAATAGGAGTCAATAAAGAAAACATCATTATTTATTGAATTAACAGCAGTTTCTATAGTTTTGTTATTGGCCAGTTTGAAAAATAATCCGTTAAATCCAACCTTTTTTAAATGAGAAATAATTCCGTTGATATCGTTAAGTGTGTATCCTAAAACTTTTATGTGGGGTTTACACTTCTTAAGTGAATCAATAAAATCAATAACGGATCCATCGTTTAAATCAATATTTGCTATAACTAAAACAGATTCTAAATAAAATATTTCTTCGTCTGTATCCAATGGATGTTTTAATATCTCAATGTCATTAAATCCTATACTTTTTAAATTTGTTACCATTACGTAACAAAAGAAGTTTGAAGTTTCTACAATAAGAACTTTCATATTACTTTTAAATTTTGCTAAACAATACAATAGTATTATTTATATGCAAATTATGTATAGTATAAGCCAGTTTTAATTGTTTCAAATTGAAAAATGTGGGGTTTTCACTATGCGAACAAGAGCCAATTATTATAAAAATGGATAGGAATGAAGCTAAAGTCGCATTTAAACTAGGCTTTTCGCATAAAGTGCAAATAAAATGAACTGTATAAAAAAGCATTTTTACAACACTTAAATTAAATAATTGCAAAAAAAATTAATTTACCTGAGTTCTATTGATAGTTTTTAATTTAAAATTTAAAAAAGCTTGTTTTTGTAGCTAGGTGTAAAACCCATGTGCTGGTATGCTTTTTCTGTAGCTTCGCGGCCTCGTGGTGTACGCATTAAAAAACCTTCCTGTATTAAATAAGGTTCGTATACTTCCTCAATAGTACCTCCATCTTCACCAATGGCTGTAGCCAATGTATTTAAACCAACAGGTCCTCCTTTAAATTTTTCTATTAATGTTTTCAGAATACGTGAATCCATTTCATCCAATCCTTCACTATCTACGTTTAAAGCATCTAAAGCATATTGGGCAATTTCCAAATTAATAATACCATCGCTTTTTACTTGCGCAAAATCGCGGGTTCTGCGCAATAAGGCATTACCGATACGAGGGGTACCACGACTTCTGCGTGCTATTTCCCAGGCTGCTTCTTCGTCTATAATAGATTGCATAATGGTAGCACTACGTTCAATAATGGTTTTCATCAGCTTTTTATCGTAGTACTGTAAACGTGCATTGATACCAAAACGGGCGCGCAGTGGAGATGTAAGTAAACCTGATCGGGTAGTAGCGCCAATTAAAGTAAAGGGCTCTATTTCTAATTGAATACTGCGTGCATTGGGCCCGCTGTCAATCATAATATCTATTTTGTAATCTTCCATAGC
>CAYTWI010000077.1:11241-15869 GCA_964442045.1 uncultured Bifidobacterium sp. | reverse complement strand
ACATGGCGACTATACCTGCTATTTCTGTATTCATATGCTTAAAATTTTTCTGCTTTAATTAATACATAACACATGTAACCAAACACTGCAACCGATATGATGAATAATGCTATCATTCTTTTAATTATTAAATATGATTAAACCAATGAATGGCTTTATAAAAAAGACCAAAGCACAAGAGTGCTAACCCTATTAAAACAATCGCTTCCATTATTTACACTCCACAACTATTTACCTGTAAATCGTATTCACGTTTTAAAGAAAATGGCAGTATGGCTAATACCTCACTGCACCTTTCATCCTGCTTATCCAGCACCCTTGAAAGTGAATACACAAACACATTGGCAATGGCGTTTTTTATAATAATGTTTCCCGAACGGAATAACTTGTCAGCTATCTGCAAACATTTAGCAGCCCTGTTTAACTCACCTTTTAAAATGAAGTTCACAGTTATATCAGCAAAACGCTGCATTACTTTATAAAGGTTTTTTGATTTTTGGGTTTTCATAGCAAATACTATTTTGCTAATACTATATTCAAACGGCATTCCCTAAGAGCTTTTAGTTTACAACTAGCTGATAATCCATTCAAATAAAAATCCGGAGCCCATAAGGCATAAAAAAACCCTATCGTTTTGATAGGGTTAGCATATTGTTTTGACAGTGATTTATTAATTATCCAATTTTAAACTCCTCCAGCTTACGGTATAAGGTTGTTAGAGCTATACCTAATAATTCAGCAGTTTTGGTTTTATTGTTATTTGTATAATTAAGTATTTTCTGAATGTGTATTTTTTCAGCGGAAGCCAATGAGAATGCTGACAATGTATTGGTATCATCACTTTTTATATCTAATCGGTTCAGTATTTCAAAAGGTAAAGTTTCCAGTTTCAATTCATCGCTGTCACTTAGTATCACACTGCGTTCAATTACATTTTTCAGTTCCCTGATATTGCCCGGCCAGTTATACTGAACCAATGCTGCTATATAAGCTTTGCTTAATACTTTAACCGATTTATTGGTTTTGGCTGAAAATACTTCACAAAAATGCAAGGCCAGTGCCTCTATGTCCGCTACCCGCTCTCGTAAGGCCGGTAAAGAAATAGTAAAGGTAGAAAGCCTGTAAAACAAATCCTGCCTGAACTGATTGGCTGTTATTTCCTGTTGTAAATCGCGGTTAGTAGCAGCAATCAGCCTAACATTTACTTTACTTGTTTTACTATCGCCTACTTTAATAAATTCTCCATTTTCCAATACTCGCAATAGTTTGGCCTGAAGTTCTATAGGCATTTCACCTATTTCATCTAAGAACAAAGTCCCCTGATGGGCTTCTTCAAATAAGCCTTTTTTATCTTTTAAAGCACCGGTAAAAGCACCGGCCTTATGCCCGAACAATTCACTTTCTAAAAGCTCTTTGCTAAAGGCAGAACAATTAATGGCCACAAAATTTCTATTGTTTCTATTGCTTTCCTGATGAATGGCTTGTGCAAATACTTCTTTGCCTGTTCCTGTTTCACCTGTTAATAAAACAGTAGCCTCCGTTGCACTTACTTTTTTAGCTAAATAAATGGCCTGCTGTATGGCTTTTGACTTACCAATAACACTATCAAAAGATTGTTTTGCCCCCAGTTGTTTTTCTAAATGATAAACTCTTTTGGCCAGGGTTACTTTTTCCATGGCTTTATATAGCAAAGGAATAATCCTGTTGTTGTCATCACCTTTGGTAATATAATCAAAAGCACCGTTTTTTATGGCTTGCACACCATCGGGAATATTGCCATAAGCTGTTAAGAGAATAACTTCTATAAAAGGGTAAATTTCCTTTATGTTTTTTACAATATCAATACCGCTTACATCAGGTAATTTCACATCGCACAATACTACATCAACGGCAGCATGGGCTAGTTTTTTCTGTGCCGCTTTATAATCTTCTGCCTCCAACACCTCAAACCCCTCTAAGCTGATTATTCGGGTTAGCAGTGTTCTCAGCTTCTCTTCATCGTCTATAATAAGTACTGTTTTCAAAATGTATGTAATAACGCTGGCAAATAAACAGCTTATTTATTGCATAAAAAAAGCGACTACCTTTTTATGGTAGCCGCTTTTAATCTAAAACCTAAAACATGAAATTATCTTTTATGGACGTACGTATATTTTCGAATTGTCCCTGTATCCTGTACCATTGGTGTACCAATCTGCATATTGTGCTCCACCTGATTGTACCCAGGTTGCAAATTTTAAATAGGCAGTATTAATATCTGATCTTTCAATTGGGTAAGCAAACTTAACCGGTATGCTTATAGCCCATGGTAAACCATTACCTTTACTTACATAATAACGATTAGCCGCTACGTTTGAATTATCTTCAGCGGTACCAAATAAAGCTGTATTAGCCAAACTGGTTGGAACTTTACCCGATAAGTGAATTTCGTATCCACGGCCAAAGCCTGCTGTATTGTTCCATATAAAAGGATTGTATTCATTTAAACCAAAGGTAGCCAATGATGGACCTGAGGTTACATTGAAACTCATTGTATAGTTAACTGTATCAGATACTGAAGCTCCAGGAACTGTATTGAAAGTAGCCATTTGTGCGCGTGAGTTATTGAATAAAGTAACTACTGCTTTGGTTTGGCCAGCCTCTAAAGTACCACCTGTTACATTGGTTGCTTTTGCTCTGTCAATAGGGAACTGTACACCAAAACCATTCTCTAAAGCACCTCCTGTAGCATGTAAAGTATAGTTACCTATTACTTGCGCTACATTGTTTGATGCATTTGTTACTATATTGTATCGGTAAGTCATAACGATATCGTTCATATCGTAATCACCTTTACTTGGCCATAAATCTTCGAATGAAACGGTGGCCACACCGGTAGCAGATGGATAGTAATTGTTATAAGCTTTTGTAGCATCGTTAGGGTAAGCATCATTTGCATCTGAAACACCATCACCGTCAGTATCAGTCGGAGCAGGAGCTGATCCATTTCCTTCTGTATTACAGCTGGTAACCGGCACGTATAAGGAACATCCTTGTGTAGCACCGCTGCCTATTGTTCCATTATTAGTTTCAATTCCATTTGCATCACAGTATTGAATAGCGTTGATTACCTGACCACCACTATTTATTCTGGTATCACCGTTTACTTTTACCAATGATGTATTACTATAACCTTTAACAACTCCATCAATAATGATACTTGCCGTTTTAAACATAGCACCATTATACATGCCTAATTCAGAACCACTGTTAATTTTGGTTTCGGCATCAACACGGATATAACTGTAATTTTTCATTGTTTTGCTATGGTTAAAGTTTCTTTTCACCCATAGTTTACAATTATTAACAAAGGTAGCCTGACTATTAACCTGTAAATCAGTAGCAGTAATGACTGTACCATTATTAGTAAATGTAGTAGAGTTGTTTACTTGCATTGACTGGCCAACATTAAGTGTACCATTATTTATTTGAGTTGATTGAGTATTTAAGTTATAATCACCGTTGGTGCTAACTGTTCCATTGTTCACAAATGATCCTGCAGGAGAGAAAGAACTAGAGAAGGTAATGGTTCCCCAATTCTCAATTGAAGTTGAAGAGCTGTTTGTATTTAAATTTGAGAAAGAAGCAGAACCTGTACTGGTAATAATTAAAGAAGCACTATTGTTTAATGAAGCATTTGTTACTGTTACATTGCTACCACAAATTTTCAATGTTCCGCCATTGGCATTAAAACCAATAGTAATATTACTTCCCGTTACACAAACCACATCACCATTATTTAAATTTAAATTGGTGTTGCTGCTGGTAATAGTTGAAGTACAACCACTATTGCAATCAGGACTTGACGTTTTACCAAATGTACCTTTACCTGTTTTTACCACAAAACCTAATTGTACATTTACTGAAGTTCCATCAATAGCTACTTCTTGAGATAACTCTGAATTATCAGGTGAAGTTTTAATAATATATACTGATTTTAAGGTATTGGCTAAATTTAATTGAGCTGCAAAAGGATTACTTAAAGTAGCAGATCCACGGGCTATTAAATTCCCACCTGCAAGCGGATTGGCATCATAAACAGAAACTACATGTACTGCTTCCTGGAAACGGGTATCGGTAATTCCTATGTTAAAATTAACATCGCGTGAGTTTTCCCAAGTAAAGCCGGCAGGAACAACTAAATCGTTCATGTTGCTTACATTGTTGTTTGGTGTAGGGTTCTGTTGATCACCAGATTCTACTTTACGGCTACAAGAAGCTAAGCTTAGCAAGCCAGTTAGAATAAGTATTGTTTGGATTTTTTTCATTGTTTTTTATATTAGCAATACAAATATAACAAAAACCCAACCAGCCACTAAAATACTGACTATCAGACATAAATAAGTTTGCATTATAAAAAAGAGCCCCAATACGAATTCTATTATTCCAATTTTGGGATATGTTTCAACCAACTAGTTTCTTTATACATTTATATACCAGTAAAAACTAAAAGGCGATTACCGAAAACGGTAATCGCCTTTCCAAGTCAAAAATTTCTTTTATAATTTAAGGGCGCACATATACTTTTGAAGCATCCCTGTATCCTGTACCATTGGTGTACCAATCTGCATATTGTGCTCCACCTGATT
>CAYTWI010000077.1:0-11141 GCA_964442045.1 uncultured Bifidobacterium sp. | reverse complement strand
TCAGTATCAGTCGGAGCAGGAGCTGATCCATTTCCTTCTGTATTACAGCTGGTAATTGGTACATATAATGAACATCCTTGACTTGCTCCACTTCCTATAGTTCCATTGTTAGTCTCAATACCATTCGCATCGCAGTATTGGATTGCATTTATTACCTGACCACCACCATTTATTCTTGTATCACCATTTACTTTTACTAATGAAGTATTGCTATAACCTTTAACTGTTCCATTAATAACTATATCTAAGGTCCTAAACATAGCACCATTGTATAACCCTAATTCAGCACCACCGTTTACTTTGGTTTCTCTATCTACTCTTATGTAAGAGTAATTTTGCATAATATTATTGTGGTTGTAATCCCTTTTTACCCATAATTTGCAGTTATTAATAAATACTCCTTGACCATTCACTTGCAAATCTTGCGTAGTAATAACAGTACCATTATTGGTTAATGTAGTATTACCATTTACTTGCATTGATTGACCAACGTTTATAGTACCGTTGTTAGTTTGGGTTGATTGAGTATTTAAGTTATAATCACCACTGGTAGTAATAGTTCCATTATTTATAACTGATCCTCCAGGTGAGTATGAACTGTTCATGGTTACAGTACCCCAATTTTGGAATGTTGTTAATGAGCCATTTTGATTTAAATTAGAGAATGTTACCGATGCAGTGCTAGTTATAATAAGTGAAGAGCTATTATTCAAATTAGCATTTGTTACTGTTACATTGCTACCACAAATTTTTAAAGTTCCGCCATTGGCATTAAAACCAATTGTTATGTTGTTTCCTGTTACACAAACTACATCACCTGTGTTTAAATTTAAATTGGTGTTGCTACTTGTAATGGTTGAAGTACAACCACTACTGCAATCAGGACTTGATGTTTTTCCAAATGCTCCTTTACCTGATTTTACCACAAAACCTAATTGTACATTTACACTGCTACCTGAAATAGCTACCTCTTGAGATAACTCAGAATTATCAGGTGAAGTTTTAATAATATATACTGATTTTAAAGTATTGGCTAAATTTAACTTAGCAGCAAAAGGACTACTTAAAGTAGCTGAACCACGAGCTATTAAATTTCCACCTGCAAGTGGGTTGGCATCGTAAACTGAAACTACGTGAACCGACTCCTGAAAACGAGTATCGGTAATTCCTATATTAAAATCTACATCACGTGAGTTTTCCCATGTAAAGCCAGCAGGAACAACCAAGTCGTTCATGTTGCTTACGTTGTTATTAGGAGTGGTGTTGTTCTCTTCTGCCGACTCTACCTTACGCATACAAGAAGTTAGACTAAATAAGCCTACTAGAATAAATGCTATTTGAATTTTTTTCATTGTTTTTGTGTTTGCAACGAATATAACAAAAATCCAACCAGCAAACAAACCACTGATTTTCAATAGCAAAAAATAAAACGAAAGATAAAAAAGTCCCAATAAGAAGCTCAATCTTCCAATTTTGGGATAAAGAAGTGCCTATTCAATATCTTTTCCGAATAACTTAAGATTATATATTTTAAAGTTTTTCAGATTTGTTTAATACATTTGTTTTCAATAATACAAAAACTCTACCTAAATATAATATACTTATTTTCAAATAATTAAAAAAATTACAACAAGAAAAATAATCCCAAAATAAAACAAATTCCATTTATGAGACAAATCTATGCTCTGGTTCACTACCAAAACTATTGTATCCTGACATGGACTTCCATAAAAACAAAAAAGGAGCTTGACGTAACTACTCAAGCTCCCTTTATTAATCTTGTTCTACTTTACTAATCGTGGTGCTCACCACGTTTTAAATTGTACTTCTCAATTTTGTTATATAAATGACTTCTTTGTATATCAATTTCTAAAGCCGTTTTAGCTACGTTCCAACCGTTTTTCTTGAGCTTCTCTTCAATAAAAATGCGCTCTACATATTCTTTAAAATCCTGTAAAGTGCTAAAGCGTTCGTAAATATTTTTTTCCTCTTCACGTGCACTTAAGGGGCTTGCAAATTTCTGCACATCCTCAACACTTATACGTTGCTGGCCCAATATAACCAATCGTTCTACTACATTTCTTAACTCGCGTATATTTCCGTAATAATCCAACTTTTTTAATTCATCTAAAGCCTGCGGTAAAAACATTTTGCGCGGCAAGCCATTGTCTTCACAAACTTCTTTTATAAATTTTTCGGCCAGTGTTGGTATATCTTCTTTCCTGTCATTTAAGGAAGGAACATGAATTAATATAACACTTAAACGGTGGTATAAATCCATCCTGAAATTACCTTTTTCAATTTCCTGTAGCAGGTTTTTATTGGTGGCAGCAATTACGCGCACATCCACATCAATATCTTTATCGCCACCTACACGGGTAATTTTACCTTCCTGCAATGCTCTTAAAACTTTGGCTTGAGCAGCTAAGCTCATATCGCCTATTTCATCTAAAAACAAGGTTCCGCCATTGGCTTGTTCAAACTTACCAATACGTTGTTTAATAGCCGAAGTGAAAGCACCTTTTTCGTGTCCGAATAATTCTGATTCAATTAAATCGGTAGGAATGGCCGCACAGTTAACTTCTATCAATTGATTTTTAGCACGGTTACTTTTTTCGTGTATCCAACGGGCAACCAATTCTTTACCCGTTCCATTTTCACCTGTAATCATTACCCTGGCATCGGTAGGAGCCACTTTTTCAATGGTGCTCATAATATTTTGAATAGCCGGGCTATCACCTATTATTTCACGGGTTTTGGTTACTTTTCTTCGTAATACTTTTGTTTCAACGGTTAATGATTTCTTATCGATAGCATTGCGAAGTGTAATTAACAGTCGGTTTAAATCAGGTGGCTTTGAAATAAAATCGTACGCACCTTTTTTGGTTGCCTCTACAGCTGTTTCAATGGTGCCATTTCCTGAAATCATAATAAACGGCAAGTCATCATCAATTTCGTGGGCTTTGCTCAATACTTCAATACCATCCATTTTAGGCATTTTTATATCACATAAAACGGCTGCATACTCATCATTTAATATTTTTTCCAAGCCTTCTTCCCCATTTGCAGCTTCATCTACCTGATAGCTTTCATACTCTAAAATCTCTCTTAACGTATTGCGAATAGCCTTTTCATCATCAATAATTAGAATTTTACTCATCGTGTATTTCGTTATTTGCCTGCAATGTGAGCATTTTATTAGACAGTAAAAAGCGTGTTGATATTTGGTTGATTTTTTTGACCTTACAGCAAACTTTTACCTTTTATAATTTGTCTAAACATTATTCATTTTCAACCCAAACAAAGGAATTGGCAACCCGAAAGTTTTCATTAAAATTACTTTGTAATAATAAAAATGGGATTATTTTTGGTCGGCCAATATTCATACATGCACAGTTTAAGAATTTTTATATTTATATTACTCAGTATTATAACCAAACTATCCTTTAGCCAGGGTATTAATACTACTTTTGGTCAAAACAGGGTGCAGTATGGCAACTTTGACTGGAACTATCTCCGCTCTGAAAACTTTGATGCTTACTATTACAGTGGTGGCAGGGAGTTGGCTACTTTTTGCATTAAATATATTAACGAACATATTCAAAACCTGGAGAGCAAACTGGAACATCCTTTAAGTGGCCGGGTTGAAATTATCTGTTTCAATACTTTATCTGATTTAAAACAAAGCAATTTCGGTCTGGAAGACTTAGCTCAGAATACGGGCGGATATACGCAGGTAAACAACAATAAGATTTATGTTTATTTTAATGGCGACCATGCTGACTTAGCAAGGCAGATTAATGAAGGCATTGCATTGGTTCTGTTAAACGAAATTGTTTATGGTGGTACTTTGCAGGAACGTTTGCAAAATGCTGCTTTACTAAACCTGCCTGAATGGTTTTTACGCGGACTTACCTCTTACCTTTCTAAAGAGTGGGATGCTGATATGGATAATCGTATGAAAGATGGGGTCCTTACTAAGAAGTTTAAAAAATTCAATCGCCTTAATCAAAAGGATGCGGTATTTGCAGGCCACAGTATATGGAAATATATTATTGATAATAGCGAACGCCCAGATGATGTAGTGAAGGAAGTAGTATATGCGGTTAGGGTAACGCGTAATTACGAATATGCGTTAAGCTATGTTTGCAATAACCGCTCATTTAAACAAATTCAAAAAGACTGGTTTGAGTATTACCAAAAACTATATATAAAAGAGGATGCCGGGCGTAACATGCCTTTGGTTGATTTAAAAATTAAACGCAGAGTTGCTCAGTATTTAGAACCACAACTGAAAGCATCAAGCAAAGGTGATTATGTAAGTTTTACTACCAACAAAAATGGTAAATACAAAGTATGGTTGTTAAACACTAAAACCAATAAACATAAAAAATTACTAAAAGGCGGCTTAAAATATTACCAGCTGGAAATCGACCATAGTTTCCCTATTATAGCCTGGCAACAGGGGGGAGATAAACTGGCTATGGTGTATGAGAAAAAAGGCAAGCTGTTAATTAAAACACTTGATTTGGTTACCAAGCAAAAAGAAATAGTTGAGTTTACCAAGTTTGATAAAATAACAGGCTTTGATTACAGTGATAATGGAAGAACCATTGTTGTAAGTGCCATCAGGAAAGGCCAGTCTGACTTGTATACTTTTGATATTCCGAGCAGAAGGGAAAAGCAATTAACCAATGACATTTATGACGATGCACAACCCCGTTATACCAATGGCTCAAGCCGTATTATATTCAGCTCCAACCGCCCTACTGACTCATTGGCAATGGGTGTTAACCCTAAACTAAGTGCCGATAATAATTATGATGTTTACTTATATGATATTGAAGAAACGCCTAAAACACGTATGTTAAAAAGGTTAACCAAAACACCTTATATAAACGAAACAAACCCTATTGAATATAACAGAACTTACTATTCTTATATCAGTGATTATAATGGCACTAAAAACAGATATGCAACGCGTTTGGAAGAGGAATATGACTTTACTGAAATAAATATTAAATACTTGGATTATACGGAAAAGCCTAACGACACTTTGCGTTATGTAGATACTCCGCAATGGAGCGGTTCTTCTTTCGACTATTTTGGTAAAACGATTGTATTGGACTCAACCGTTGAAAAAATTGATACCATTGTACACAATAAAGACTTGGTTTATACATACCCGCTTACCAATTTCCAAAGGGGTATTATATCGCACGATGTTTCTGCACAAGCCAGACAGGTTTACGATTTAATGTTGTTTGAAAACAAATACTATGTGAAGCTAAGCCCAATGGAGAAAAACATTGAAGAACTCAAAGTGGAAAGCTACCCTAATATGTTCAGGTTAAAAAGTGGTGTTACCAACAAGCAATACGAAAGTGGCTTACATATTTTCAGGAGCTTTGCTGAAAGTATTAATAACAGGGATTCGTTTGCTAATAGCAAACCTACAACTGAACTCCCTACCGAAGAAAGAATAGCACAGGATACTAACTTGTTTTTCTTTTTAAGTGAGTTTACAGCCGAAGATTATAAACGCCCTGCATACATTGTAATTCCGAAAGTAAATTTAAATGCAGAAACACAAAAGCAGGGTTTAAAAATAAGTTCGCCTAAGTTTTATAATGTTACTTTTTTTGCTGACGAGGTAGTAACACAAATTGACAACTCCATTATTAATAGCTATTACCAACCTATAAGCCCTGCGGCAGCTCAATTATTTAACCCCGGCTTAAACGGTATGTTTAAACTGGGTATGATTGACTTAATGGAAGACTACCGTTTTACCGGTGGTGTGCGTGTAAGTTTTGATGGAAGTGGTTTTGATTATTTTGCTTCGTTCGAAACGTTGAAAAAACGTTTAGACCATAAATTTATTTTCTACCGTCAAAGCAGAAGTGGTGGTTCGGCTGAAAATAATACCGCTGTTAAAAGTTTTAGTCATGAAGCGCGCTATATTTTAAAATACCCTATTAACCAGGCAAGCAGTTTAAGGTTAAACTTTTTCTACCGTCAGGACAGGGATATACTAAGAGGTTCTAACACGGCCACTTTAGAAGTACCTGACAGGGTTACGAACTGGGTGGGAAGTAAGCTGGAATACGTATACGATAATACTACGCCTAAAGGCTTGAACCTTTGGAATGGAACGCGTTTAAAAATCTTTTATGAACGCTATGCCAGCTTAGACAATTGGGACTTACAATTAAACGCCATTGGTTTTGATGCCAGGCATTATGAGAAAATACACCGCCAGATTATATGGTGTACTCGCTTTACAGCCAACTCATCATTTGGGCCCGGTAAAATTGTGTATTACTTAGGTGGCGTTGAAAACTGGATTTCACCAAAATTCAATAATGAGTTCAGCACTTCATCGAGCGAGAATTATGTTTTCCAGGCATTGGCCGCCAACTTAAGGGGCTTTGAGCAAAACATAAGGAATGGAAACAGCTTTGCTTTAATTAATACAGAAATACGTATTCCTATTTTTCAGTATGCCTTTAACCGCCCGTTGCGAAGTGAATTTTTAAACAACTTTCAATTGGTACCTTTCTTTGATGTGGGAACGGCATGGATAGGTTCAAACCCTTACAGCGATGACAATACCTTTAACCAGAAAACCATTAATATAACACCTGTTATAGCACGTGTAACCAATGTGCGCGATCCTTTGGTAGCGGGATTTGGTGGTGGCTTACGCACTAAACTGTTGGGCTATTTTATTCGTTTTGACACGGCCTGGGGTATACAGGATGCAGAAGTAGCATCTAAACCAGTATACTATTTTGCATTGGGTTTAGATTTTTAAACCACCTGGCAAAATGTACACGGAAGACACTATTTTTGAAAACCAAAACTATACGCTCAATCCACTCGCCAAAGGCGAATATGAGCATTGTACATTTGTAAATTGTGATTTTTCGGAATCGGACCTAGCGCAAATTATATTTATTGAATGTAGTTTTAGCAGTTGTAATCTAAGCTTAGCTAAATTGAATAAAACGGCCATAAGAGATGTAAAATTTAAGGACTGCAAACTATTAGGTTTACGTTTTGAAAACTGCCATCCTTTTTTATTTGCAGTTTCGTTTGAAAACTGTTTGCTTAACTTATCTTCTTTTTATAAACTTGGTTTAAAGAAAACATTATTTAATAATTGTAGTATAAGGGAAGTGGATTTTACCGAATGTGATTTAAGCTTATCGGTATTTAAAAATTGTGATTTGGGCGGTGCTGTTTTTGAAAACAGTGTGCTTGAAAAAACCGATTTCAGGACAGCTTTTAACTATTCCTTTGACCCGGAGTTGAACAAGATTAAAAAAGCAAAATTCTCTGTGGCTGGCATTGCAGGCCTGTTGAACAAATACCAGATAGACATTGAGCAATAATGGGACGGCTTATTAACTTGTCGTAATCGGCCTATACGATTGTCGTATTTACACATTGTTGGTATTTAATTTTAGCGCTATGTTTGTTTAACATTTAACACAAAACTATGGCAACAAAAATTTTCTTAAACTTACCCGTAAAAAACCTACAGGCTACTATTGACTTTTTTACTCAATTAGGCTTTGCTTTTAACCCACAATTTACTGATGAAAAAGCAGCCTGCATGATTATAGCTGAAAACAGCATTTATGCTATGTTTATTACCCATGAATTTTTTAGTACATTTACTAAAAAAGCCATTAGTGATGCTACTAAAACTACTGAGGTATTAATATGTATTGATGCAGAAAGCAAAGAAGAAGTTCAAAGCTTAGTGCAAAAAGCAGTGGCAGCAGGTGGCAGCACTTATATGGATGCACAAGACCATGGTTGGATGTATCAGCATAGTTTTGCTGACCTTGACGGTCACCAATGGGAAGTAGCCTACATGGACATAAGCCAATTTCCAGGTAATTAAAACCAATTTACTTATATGAAAAAAAATAAAATTATTTACTGGGCAAGCACCATTTTTATTTTCTTGTTTGAGGGCGTAATGCCTGCGCTTACCTCACAAACTGAACTAGCTAAACAAGGCATAAGTCATTTGGGTTATCCTGAATACTTTGGAAACATATTGGTTTTTTTTAAAGTGGCTGGTACATTATTACTAATTATCCCTAAAGTACCTAGCAAATTAAAAGAACTGGCTTATGCCGGATTTGCATTCAGTTTTACATTTGCATTTTTAAGCCACTGTGCAGTGGATGGATTTAGCGGCATGGCATTATTTCCATTGGCCATATTAGGTATTTTAATTGTTTCGTATATTTACTACAATAAGCTAAACAAAGCTACAGTATAAGCTATAAACAATTACTTATTTAATCACCACTATCAATAACAATTTGGTAGTGGTGATTTTTATTTAAACCCTTTCATACAACTTTATTTTAAATGCCGTTGACTAATAAACAGAGCGCGCTATTTCCAACCATTTAAATTTTATTGTTATGAAAATTAGAAATATGCTACTAATTATACTATTAGTTATCTATGTACCCATTTGGGCAAAGGGAAAAGCAATTATATCCGGTTATATAAAGGATTTGTACTTATCAAAACCAATTAATGGTATTACTATTACTTTAATTGGTGACAAACTAATTTATCAATGCTTATCTGACTCCAATGGCTTTTATGAATTTACAAACATTCCAAAAGGTCAATATAAATTAATCCTACAGAATGAACATTATTCGAAAGAAAGTAGAGAGAATGTTCAGATTACAGACAAAACTTATTTTTCAGAACAATCTTTTAATTTAATCCCTTATTTAACTGATTTAATGTCTGAGTCCCGCTCATACTTCGGTTGTGGTTACGTAGTTTATTATTCAGAGATTGAAAGCAGCAAAATCATAAAACTGCTTAGCAAAGCACCAAATCAAAATATCAATGTAATTGCTGCTTATGCAAGAGGTGTTGATTCACGTAATGGGGAAACACCTATAATTAGAGGAGCCAGACCTGAAGGTACTGCTTATTATATTGATGGGGTTAGAATAGCTAATCCAAATACAGGAGAAATAATTATTGGAAAACAATAACTACTTAACTTTAAAAACTATGAAAACTAAATATATTATTGGCTTATTATTTATCTTTATAAGTAGTTTAGCAATAGCACAGAATTATAATATACCTTTATATAGCGTAAAAGGATATGTTAATTATGATAAAAGAAGCGTGAATCCAAACTCTATTTTTGTTACTGTTTATAATGACAATAAACTATTCCAAACCAGTATAGATTCAAACGGTTATTTCTATCTAGAGAACATAGACTCCGGGTATTATAATATCATCATAAACTCAAATAACGGAGATAAAACGTTTGATAGTTTTTTCGCTGATTATGAAAACACAGAAGTTATTTTTGAAATATCGGAACTATCATATCCTTGTATTCTTCAGCGTACCTCTTGTACAATAAGTAAAATTAGAATGTACCCCAAAATACAAGAAGCCCCAAACCAACAAATTGAAGCATTAGCAGCTTATGCAAGAGGAGTTGACTACCGTTATAGTAATACAATAAACTTTGGAAACAGTAATGAAATATTAATTGGTAAACAGTAATGAATTATTACAAATACATATTGACAGCTCTATTGTTATTTACAACTGTGATTTTGTATGCCCAAAACGATAGTATTACACCTATTCAAGTAACATGCAAAGTCATCGATGCTAAAACAAAAAAGCCAATAGAATATGCTGCTGTTAAAATAATCAAAGACTCTATTAATAAAGCAAAATATACTGATTCAAATGGCATTTGTTATTTTGATAGTTTAGTACCCGGAACCTATACTTTATATATTATTTTTATCGGATATAATAAAATAACCATTACTAATATTGCACTCAACAAATCAAAAGTATTTGATATTGCATTGGATAGCAAACCTTCTTCTTGTTGTTTACATTGTAATCCCCGTTATCAACTAATAAACAAAACAGAACCCACACACGATAATTTCAACAGCAGGCAAATTATGCGCATGCCCTATTAACTTACTACTTTAAACCCAACTCTATTTTTAGAAACGGAGCGGTATGGCTGCGTGGTTCTTTACAAACTTGTTCGGGTGTACCTTCGCATAATACTTCTCCCCCATATTTACCGCCTTCGGGGCCAATATCTATAATATGGTCTGCCACTTTTATAATATCTAAATTATGCTCAATGACTAAAACAGTATTGCCTTTTTCTACTAATTTATTAATTACATCTAACAGCACTTTTACATCTTCAAAATGTAAACCTGTACTTGGTTCATCTAATATATAAAATGTATTGCCGGTATCGCGTTTGCTTAATTCGGTAGCCAGTTTTACGCGTTGTGCCTCTCCCCCGCTTAAAGTGGTACTTTGTTGCCCAAGGGTTATATAACCTAAGCCAACATCGTTTAAAGCCTCTATTTTACGCAGTATTTGTGGTGTATTTTCAAAAAACTTCACTGCATCTTCAATGGACATATCTAAAATATCATTGATGGACTTTCCCTTGAAACGCACTTCTAATGTTTCCCTGTTATAGCGTTTACCATTGCAGGTTTCGCACTTAACATATACATCGGGTAAAAAATTCATTTCAATGGTACGCATACCTGCTCCCTGGCATGTTTCGCAACGGCCACCTTTTACATTAAATGAAAAACGTCCGGGTTTATAACCACGTATTTTTGATTCGGGCATGGCGGCAAACAAATCTCTGATGTTTGAAAACACTTCTACATAGGTAGCAGGATTACTGCGTGGTGTGCGCCCTATTGGCGACTGGTCTATTTCTATTACTTTATCTATATGCTCAATGCCTTCAAACTTTTTATAAGGCAATGGCTTTTGATGTGAGTTATAAAAATGCTGGCGTAAAATCGGATAGAGTGTTTCGTTAATCAATGTTGATTTTCCGCTTCCACTTACACCTGTTACACAAATTAATTTACCCAAAGGAAACTCAACTGAAATATTTTTTAAGTTATTACCTGTAGCACCTTTCAGTACTAATTTTTTGCCGTTTCCTTTCCTGCGTTGCTTAGGCACTTCTATGCTTTTTGTGCCATTTAAATACTGTGCGGTTGGCCAAGCGTGTGCTGGGATGGTCGCCGCGGTTTCCGACCTATCTTGAGGGGCTG
>CAYTWI010000076.1:0-16894 GCA_964442045.1 uncultured Bifidobacterium sp. | reverse complement strand
AAAATGATATGTCGGTAAATTACCTGAACGATATTAGTGAGCTACCTCCACATACTATTATTGAAATGCGCAGGTTTTTTGAAGATTACAAGAAGCTGGAGCATAAGGAAGTTAAAGTGGAAGAATTTTTGGGCAAAGAAGAAGCGTTGAGAATTATAGATGAAAGTATTGTTTTGTATAAAAAGACTTTTGGTAACCCTGTTTAGAAAAACTGAATAATAAAAGTGTATTTATTTTTAAAATTTAGTACAGTTTTAGGTACAGTTAAGAATACAACAGCTAAACGAAAAACAAAAAAAATGCTGAAAATCAGTAAATTAAAAACAAAATTACACATTTAGAATATAATGGCACAGTCATTGCTATATATTAATCAATAATACTTTTTTCTAAATTCATATAAAAGCCCCTTGTTTATAGCTAATCAAGGGGCTTTTTCTTTGGCATTTTAAAAACGTGAAACAATTAAAATTAAATTGTTCCACAATTATTTTCCTATTTACTAGCCCACTGCAAAACTACTTGCCAGTTATCAACACCTATGTTGACAAGGCGTTAATTAATTGCTTTACACATTGAGTTTATTTGATGCAAATGCTATTAACCTACTTAGGCCATTCTTGCTTTACTTTAGAATTAGAGAATAAAACTATTTTATTTGACCCATTTATAAGTAACAATGAACTAGCCAAACATATAAATATTGAGACTATAAAATGTGACTACATTTTGCAATCTCATGGGCACGAAGACCATTTATATGATTTAATGGAAATTGCAAAAAACAATGATGCACTCATTTTGAGTAGCTGGGAAATAACTAGCTGGTTACTTAAACAAAACTACGTCAATACCCATCCCATGAATATTGGAGGAACCAAAAAGTTTGAATGGGGTTCTATAAAAATGGTTTATGCCGCACACAGTAGCAGTTTACCTGATGGCACTTATGGTGGCATTTCGGCAGGATGGATTATTGAGGCAGAAAACAAAAGAATATACTATAGTGGCGACACTGCATTGACTTTTGATATGAAGCTTATTGGCGATTATTGGAAACCAGACATTGCTCTTTTATGTATTGGCGATAATTTCACCATGAATTATGAAGACGCGGCCATTGCAGCTGATTTTATTCAATGTGATAATATCATTGGTATGCACTACGACACTTTCGGTTTTATTAAAGTTAATCACCAGGAAGCAATTAATTATTTTAAACAAAAACAAAAAAACCTAATGCTGATGAACATTGGTGAAAGCATTACCATATAAATATTGGACATAAAAACATGGCAAAAATAATATCTATAGCAAATCAAAAAGGGGGAGTTGGTAAAACAACTACTGCTATCAATTTATCGGCAAGCTTAGCTGCTTTAGAGTACAAAACATTACTGGTTGATGCAGACCCACAGGCAAACTCAGCTTCGGGTACAGGTTTTGACCCACGCGAAGTAAAAACCGGTTTATATGAAGTAATGGTAAACGAAACAGAATGTAGCAAAGCAATAGTAAAAACGGAGCTTCAGTTTATGGATTTGTTGCCTTCTAATATTGACTTGGTGGGAGCTGAAATAGAATTGGTTAATTTACCTAACAGGGAAAAACTATTGAAATTTGCGTTGGACAGCATCAGAAAAGATTATGATTTTATTATTATTGACTGCTCACCAAGTTTAGGTTTAATAACCACCAATGCCTTAGTAGCAAGCGATAGTGTAATTGTACCTGTTCAATGTGAGTATTTTGCATTGGAAGGATTGGGTAAATTATTAAACACCATCAAGATAGTTCAGCAAAGCTTAAATACCAACTTACAAATTGAAGGTATTTTATTGACCATGTACGACATGCGTTTACGTTTAAGTAACCAGGTTGTTGAAGAAGTAAAAATGCACTTTCAACAATTGGTATTTGATACCATTATTCAACGTAATACTAAACTAAGTGAAGCACCAAGCTTTGGTAAACCAGTTATTTTACACGATGCGGAAAGCAGAGGAGCTGTAAACTATATGAACTTAGCAAAAGAATTATTGGCAAAAAATGGAATGATTGATGGCAATAATGCTTTAGGTTTTGATGGACAATCGTTAAATTAAAAAGAAATAAGAGAAAAAGAGTATGAGCAATCAACGAAGAAATGCATTAGGCAGAGGATTAAGTGCTTTATTAGAAAATGCAGCAACAGACATAACCAGTACGGAGTCAAAACCCGTTAACTCTATAAGTGAAATTCCAATAGCCCAAGTAGAGGCCAACCCTTTTCAACCAAGAACAGACTTTAAAGAAGAGGAATTAAATGAACTTGCTGAAAGTATAAAAATACATGGCGTAATACAACCTATTACTGTCCGTAAAATTGGTTTTGACAGATACCAGCTTATAAGTGGAGAGAGAAGAACGCGTGCTTCAAGAATAGCCGGTTTAGAAAAAATTCCTGCTTACATTAGAGTAGCCGATGACCAGGGAATGCTGGAAATGGCATTAATTGAAAATATTCAACGTGAAAATTTAAATGCTATGGAAGTGGCTTTAAGTTACAAACGTTTAATGGATGAGTGCAAATTAAACCAGGAAGAATTAGGCGACAGGGTAGGTAAAAATCGTAGTACGGTAAATAACTACATGCGTTTACTAAAACTACCCGACAATATCCAGGCGGCTTTACGTGATGAAAAAATATCAATGGGTCATGCACGTGCCATTATTAATATTGACAATGCTGATGAACAACAGTATTTATTCAATGAAATGATTCTGAAAGATCTTTCAGTGCGCCAGGTTGAAGCACTAGTAAGAGAAGCTGCTGAAAGGTTGAAACAAGATGGAAAGGATGTAGAAGAGAAACCGGCAGCAAAAGTTAAAAAAACCAATGCCTTAAGTGGTTTGGTGGCTAATTACCAAAAACAATTAAGCACAAAGTTTGGTAACAAAATAAAAATAGTAAATGATGAAAAAGGTAAAGGTAATATTACCATTCCTTTTAAATCGGAAGCAGAGTTGAATAGAATATTCGAAATGCTTTCTTAGAATACAACATATAAAAAAACTCGCCTGAACAAAATCAGGCGAGTTTTTTTATTTACAGCTGTTGCTATATACAATCAAAAGCAACAGACATTGTCAATTAAATATTGAAAATTAAATTGATTTGTAACTTACAAATGCGCTAATCTTGCACTTCGCTATATTATTATGACAACTGTAAACATAAAACGAAGTTTTAAATCCCGGGTAAAAAAGCTGATTAATTACTTTTTAAAAGGATTGCTGGTTTGTTTACCGCTGGTATTAACTTATTATGTAGTATCAAGTATTGTTATATCTGTTGATACCCTCATACCATTTGAAATGCCTGGTTTAGGCTTTTTAATTGTTATTGTTGGTGTTACTTTTTTAGGTTGGGTTGGCTCCAGCATTATTTCAAAACCATTGTTTAGCTTAATCGATGATTTTTTATCGAGCTTACCTTTTATTAAAGTAATTTATACTTCAGTAAAGGATTTAATGGAAGCTTTTGTTGGCGAAAAGAAAAAATTCTCAAAGCCTGTCATAGTTGAATTATCGCCCGGCATTTATAAACCCGGGTTTATTACGCAGGACGATTTGACTGAAATAAACGAACCTTCATTAATTGGCGTTTACTTTCCTCACTCCTATGCTTTCAGCGGCAATTTGTTTTTTGTAGAAAAATCTAAAATTAAATTGTACGAAGGCAACCCGACTGATTTTATGAAATTTATAGTGAGTGGCGGTGTAACTGAAATTGAGCAATAAACTGATGAAAAGATTGGTTGATTTTTTTAAGCTTATTCGGTATAAGAATATACTTATTATATCAATAACGCAGGTATTTGCTTACTATTTCCTATCGCCCGATATTGGTGCAGATGACATACTTTCTCAGCGGTTTTTGCTATTGGTAAGCGCCACTTTTTTATCAGCTGCAGCTGGTTATATTATTAATGATTATATGGATGTAAAGCTTGATATGATCAACAAGCCCAACAATGTTATCATAGGTAAAACCATCAGCAGACGCTGGGCTATTTTCCTGCACTCCTTATTCAATTTACTTGCCTTTGTATTTGCCTGGATTATATCATACCGGGTAGCAGCTCTCGTGTTTACCTGCTCGCTGTTATTATGGATGTACTCCCAGTATTTTAAAAAGAGTTACCTGTTGGGTAATTTATTAGTAGCTACCATGACTGCTTCAACCATTTTTATATTGATTCCTTTTGATGAAAAAACCAATATAATAGCCTGTATTGCTTATAGCTTATTTGCCTTTTTCAGCAACTTAATCAGGGAAATAATAAAGGATACGGAAGATATAAGAGGCGATTCAAAATTTAACGCTAAAACTTTACCTATACAACTGGGAGTGCGTAAAACAAAAAACATACTACTTGCTCTGCAAGTTACTTTTATGCTGGGCTCATTCGGGTTTATATTTTTGTTCCCTCATTTCAGTCAAACCAGTGAAGTTAATTTCATTCTTTTCTTTATCTACTTTGCCATCTTTATTGAATTACCGTCTATATACAGTCTTTACCTGATGTGGAAATCGGATGTAAAAAAAGACTTTACCCAATTAAGCTTTATTTCAAAACTCATTATGGTACTAGGTATTATCAGTATGGTTTTCTGGAAGATTTAATCTGCTTAGTTTTCTAAATAATCTAAATCTTTATGAAAGCTTTCATCCACATAAATGGTTGAAACAAGTGCCAGCAGCAAACAAATAATACCTACCAGTAAGGCTGCATAAGTAATGTTGAAACCAAAGCTATTTTGCAAAGCAGCAAATCCTAATGTAATAGGCACCACTGCTCCTCTTACAAAGTTGGGAACTGTATTGGTTACTGTTGAACGTATATTGGTACCAAACTGCTCACATGCTACCGTCACAAAAAGGGCCCAATACCCTGTTGCTGCACCCAGTAAAAAACACATGGTTTTAAAATACGTTACCGATACCTGGTTATTGAACAAATAAATAAAATAGAGTATTAAGCTAAAACCTAAATAAGCATAAATAACTTTTTTACGACTTTTTAATAGCTGGCTGAACACGCCACTGAATAAATCGCCAACGGACAGGCCTATATAAGCAAACATAACACTGTCGGCTACTTTAATTTCAATACCTAAAGTACGGGCAAACAAATGCGATTTATTAACCAATACGCCTATGCTAAACCAAATAGGTAAACCAATGGCAATACATGCTAAATATTTAAGCAAGTTGTTTTTATTAGCTAATAAGCTTAACAAGTTACCTTTTTTAATAGTATGGTTACTTGCTACTTCTTTATACATGCCACTTTCGTAAGTACCGGCACGCAACAATAAAAGCATTAAACCTAATACACCACCTACCAGATATGTTACCTGCCAGTTTTTTAGTGTAACGGAAAAATGACCTGATAGAAAATCTACTATATAATGCCCGTTTTTAGCTACCGCAGCAGCAGCAATAGCCCCCAAAGCACCAACAGTTACAATAATCATGGTGCCAATCCCTCTTTTTGATTTTTCCATGTTCTCGCTTACCAGGGTAATACCTGCTCCTAATTCTCCCGCCAAACCAATACCGGCTAAAAAACGCATCAATGCATATGATGGAACATCGGTTACAAAGGCATTGGCTATATTGGCCAATGAATACAAAATAATGGAGCCAAATAAAACAGATATACGTCCTTTTTTATCGCCTAAAACGCCCCAGATTAAACCTCCTAACAACATACCTGTCATTTGGCAATTGAATAAAAAAGTATCTGTTTTATCCATTTCACCTGCCGTAATAAAATCCAATAAACTTTCCTGTTTTACTACGTTAAAAACAATCAAATCATAAATATCTACAAAGTAACCAAGGGCTGCTACTACAATTAAAAAGGTAAGTTTTTTATTCATCTTATATCAAAGTTTCTATAGGTTTTGTTTAATTAGCAATATATCCATTTATTGTTTTAATAATAGTGGCCTCCTCTAAATCCATCATACATTTAAAATGCTTTTTAGGGCATTGATGATAACCAATTTTACTGCAAGGACGGCAGTTTAAACTATTGTTTTCAAAAATGTTGTGTTTTACATTGTTATTGCCATAGTAAGGGTACATACCCAGCAATGGTGTGGTATTTCCCCACAAGGAAATAATTGGTTTTTGATAAGCCGCACCAATATGCATTAAACCGGTATCATTGGTAATTAAAAAACTGCTTTCTTTTACCATGTAAGCTGACTGATGTAAACTCAGTTTTCCGCATAAGTTTTTCACATGGCTCCCGGTTGAAGCAATAATGCTTTCGGCATTGGCTACATCTTCCTTACCTCCTAAGAGGTAGATGGGCTTATTTACCTGGTTACAGATACTTATTATTTTACTCACCGGAAAACGTTTGGTAAAGTGTTGTGCACCAATAGCCCATGCTATGTAATTTTCTTTTACATCAATAGGGTAATCCCATTCAAAATTGGAAGGTAGAAAATAATCAAGGCCTTTGTTATCATTTACAACACCCAGCTCTAAAGTGGGTTTAAAATACCTGTCAACTATATGGATATCTGGCATTTTATTGAGTTTAAAATTAACCAGAAGCCATTTTTCAAAATTCAGCTTAGGGAATGAATATGCTTTTACATCAATTGTTTTTTTGAAAATAAGGGTGCGTATGTTATTGTGCAGATCTATTACGTAATCAAAATTCTCTGCACGTAATTCTCTTCCCTTGGCAAAAACACTTTTATCTAATACATGCAGCTTATCAATGTATGGATTTGTTTCGAGTATAGTTTTAAAATTAGGCTTGGTTAAAAAATGTACTTCTGCATTAAGCTGCTGTTTTAAACACCTGATAACGGGTGTTGTTAAAACAATATCACCAATGGAACTAAACCTTACTATTAATATTTTCATCTTACGCACTTAATCTTTATACAATAAATATTTTTTACGCATGGTTTTATATTTTACTAAACCGGGTTGCCAGCTTTGTTTTATCTGCTCTTCGCCTAAGCCTGCTATTATTTGTTTTCTTAGCTGATCTGTTCCGGCTAATTTTTCAAAAAAATCTGTAAAAAACGGACTGCTATCGCTGCGTGCATTATAAAACTGGAGTAACCATGACAGGTTTATTTGCTTAATATTTTTGGCCTCATTGGTTAATAAAAAACCTTTGCATAATTTATCTTTTTGCGGGGGATTATCAGCCACCCCTTTAATTACTCTTGGTGTAAACTCGTAATCGCCAATTTTACTATTGGGTATACCAATACATTCAAAAGGTTTTTCTGTTCCCCTGCCTAAACTTACGTTTGTTCCTTCAAAAAAACACAAGCTGGCATATAATCTTATGGCTTCATGAGTGCGCAAATTGGGTGAAGGGAAAACGGGTGGTGTATAGGGTGTGCGATGGGTGTAATTTAACATGGTAATTACTTTCAGTTTGCACTTTACTTTTTTATGTAGCCAGCCTTGCCCGTTTATCATTTGCGCGTACTCTCCCATTGTCATTCCGTGTAGTATGGGTATAGTATGCATACCGATAAACGATTTATAAGTCGTATCTAATATGGGTCCGTCTATTATATCTCCATTGGGATTTGGCCTATCTAAAACTATTAATGCTTTATTATTTTCGGCACAGGCTTCCATTACATAATGAAGTGTACTGATGTATGTATAAAACCTGGCACCTACATCTTGCAAATCTAAAATGAGTATATCAACATTTTTTAATTGTTCAGCAATTGGCTTTTTATTCTTTCCGTATAAAGAAACAACAGGTAGACCTGTTCTATCATCAGTAGAACTTTTAATTTTTTCACCGGCAGCATAATTACCACGTAAACCGTGCTCAGGAGAATATAAGGTAGTTATATTTACCTGTAAGCTTATTAAAGTATCAACCAAATGGGTTTGGTTTAAAAGACTACTTTGGTTTACAACCAATCCAACTTTTTTATTTTTTAGCAATGGTAAATACGTACTTAACCTTGCAGCGCCTAAAACTATTTGGGCCTGCGATTGATAATTAAGAAGCAAAAGCATTAAAAAACAAATGCGACTCTTATATTTGGACAATTTATTTCTCATTTGGATTGCAATTAAGTTTTTTTATATCAAAACGTTTAAGCCAAAGTAAACAAACTTCGTTTTCAAAGCTTATTGTAAAAATAGCCACATTAGCTGTGGCCATAAGTATTACTGTAATGCTTTTAGCTGTAGCTATTTCAAGAGGCTATCAACAGCAGGTTAAAGCAAAACTAGCCGGTTTTCAATCACATATTGTTATTAATAACTTAGACCAAAACCAATCATACGAAAGTTTCCCAATAGAACAAAACAAAACTGTTGAGCAGTTTTTATCAACTCAGAACGGCTTTAAACATTTTCAAAATTATGGTATAAAAACCGGAATTATAAAAACGGAGGATGATTTTCAAGGTGTTGTATTAAAAGGCATTGACAGCACCTTTGACTGGAGTTTTATCAAAAAAAGTCTGATTGCCGGCTCCACTCTCAATATAAACAGTCATAAAACATCAAACGAAATCATTATTTCTTCATCACTCGCTCAAAAACTGGGTTTTAAAATTGGTGATGCTATTATGATTTATTTTATCCAGGAACCACCAAGGGTGCGTAAGTTTAACGTGACGGGTATTTTTGATACTAATTTGGGTGAACTGGACGACCTATATGCCATTGTTGATTTAAAACAAATACAAAAGCTAAACAATTGGCCATCGAATGTTATTACAGGCTATGAAGTTTTTATCAATAATTTTGACTCGCTTGATACACAAATGGACTTACTATCAGGTGTAACACCTTATACAATGGGCATTACGCCTATTACTTCCATTTATCCTGAACTGTTTAACTGGTTAAAAATGCTTGATGTAAATGTATTAATAGTACTGGTGCTAATGGCTGCAGTAGCTATTATTAATATGACAACCGCATTATTGATACTCATTGTGGAGCGCAGCAATATGATTGGTATGCTAAAAGCATTGGGAAGCAGCAATAAAACAATTATTAAAATATTTATTAACCTAGCTTCTTTCATCGTGTTCAGAGGTTTGTTATTAGGTAATTTGCTGGCAGGTATAATAGGTTATTTGCAGTATAACTTTCAGTTTATTAAACTTTCTGAAAAGGATTATTATATAGGAGCTGTGCCTATTTCATTTGCAGTAACTGACTTTATCATCATTAACATTGCCTGCTTTTGTATATGTATTGTGCTTCTACTATTGCCTGCTAATCTGGTTAGTAAGATACATCCTGTTAAGTCAATCAAGTTCGATTAATCCTCTATTAATAAAAATATTAGCTGTTATAAGTTGTGGTTTCTATCATTGTCATTTAAATTACTGATGCCTGATTATAAATCAAACAGGCCGCAACTCATCAACTCTATCATTTTTAATGATAATTATGGTATATATTGCCCTTCGAAAATTAAATAATATTCAAAAACCATAAGTTTATTTTATACGTAAATTGATACAATCAATTTATAGTTTTATACCATGGATAATCCATTAGTAAGCATAATTACTCCGAGTTTCAATCAAGCTAAATTTTTAGAAGAAACAATACATTCCGTATTGAATCAAACTTATAAGAATATTGAATATTTTGTAATGGATGGTGGCTCCACAGACGGAAGTATTGAGATTATAAAAAAATACGATTCTCAAATAAATTACTGGCAATCGAAAGCGGATAAAGGTCAGGCTGATGCTATTAACCAGGCATTTGACAGGTGTAAAGGCAAAATTATTGCTTTCTTAAATTCTGATGATCTTTTAATGCCAACGGCTGTAGAATCAGCTGTAAGATGTTTTGAAGTAAACCCCAATATTGGTTTTGTGTATGGTAAATGTGCTACTATAGATGAAACGGGTACAGAATTAAGAGAACCTGAGGGAGAGCGTGTTTCACTGGAATGGGCCCTTGACAAAGGCATGTTGCCAAGAGTATTTCAGCCGGCTTGTTTTTTTAACAGGAGTAGGATTGAACGCTCTTATTTTTTGGATAGCTCTTTACAATATACTTTCGATTACGATTTGATATTGTACCTTTTAAAGGAATCACACAGCTTTTTTATCAATAAGCAATTTGCCTCCTACCGGATACACAAAGAGGCTAAAAGTCAAAATGTTAAAGATGCTTACCAGGAAAAATTACGGGTTCAACTGCGGTATATGAATAAAACCTCTCCTAAATGGGTTTTCAGGAAAATAAAAAGTTTGTTTATGAAAAACAAAAAAGCCCTTCAATAAGGGCTTTTTTGTTGGAGGTATCGAGCAGATTCGAACTGCTGTAGGAGCTTTTGCAGAGCTCTGCCTAGCCACTCGGCCACGATACCTTATGTTTTAAAGGAGTGCAAATATATAAATATTATTTACATCGGTATAAAAAAATCAATTGTGGTTGTTTTTTTTTAGTTAAGTACTAAAAATCAATCGTTATAATCAATTTCAACTATTTATTTACGTTGAGGAGAAGGCAATTCTAACCTATCAAAAATGGTATGTGTTTTACTTCCAGGTTTAAAAAGGGCTTTTCTTCTACCGGCAATTGCTAATGGTTCGTATTTTTCAATATAAACCACATTTTTTTTGATGGTGATTGGAATCATGATCAGTGGCACGCCTCCCATTAATATATTGCAGGTAATAAGTAATCCGGTACTTTGGTTGTTATATAATAAACCGTAGTTTAAAAAGCCTAATAAAACCATACTTCCGGTAAATGCAATCATGTTTGCATAATAGGAATTTGATTTTGTATAAATCCACTCCACTTGTTTAATTGGAATTTGTAGTCCATTTTCAAAATAAAAAGTATCAATACTCGCAGTTAATAAAATAGAAATTAAACTTTCTGATACTTTATGTTTAGTCTGAATGGAATCACTTAATTGTTTTAAGTAGTTATCTTTTATTTTAAACTCGGTTCTGTCATCAAAAAATAACTTAATGATTTTATTACTATTTTTTTCACGAAAAAAAATACCCTTTCGGTTCTGCCCGAAAGTATTCATAGATAAACCTATAAATATGAATAAAATAATTAATAATCTCATCTGCTTCTACCCTTTACTTCGAAATTAGATGTATTGTATTTCTTATTAGACACAATGCCTTCAGTAAAACCAACTCCACCAAAAAGAAAAGAGGTAATTACTAATTCACTCATATTTACTCTTTCATATATAGTTGACCCTATAATATATATGGAAAGAAATGTAAGTGTAAATCCCATAAAACCTCTTATAAAGGATCGTTCAGCTATATTGATTCCTTTTACTACATTAAAAGGCACTGCTAGTTTTTGCATTGCATTTTTAGGATTACTGACATAAAAAGTATCATTACTTACTGAATCCAAAATTACTTTACTAAAAAAATTGGGCTTATCATCAATTAAACTAATTTCAGCACGATGAGGTAATCTATACACTTTCTGCAAGTGCGTTTTTTTATTAGTAAAAACTACTTCCTTAATTTGGGCATAACAATTCGTTAGCAATATAAATTGAAACAGAAATAATATAATAGTTAAATTGTTTCTCATTTATAATTTTACTAAAAAACCAATATATAAGTTAACGTATGCATGTCGTCCTATCCCCTGGCCGGGTGAATATGTAGACCCATTTTCAATGCCATTAACAAGGGTAATAAATGGTATTTGATTCTGAAACTTATAACCAACGGTATAACCAAAAGTTAATTCAAATAAAGATGCCCTGTAAAATGAATGATTAGCCTCTAGTTCTATTGATTGATAAGTATTGGTTTCGTTATAGGTTTGTTTTAGCGTTCCAAATAATTGATCCTGCGAGGTGATAACCATTTTATCTTTACTTTGAGCAATACAATAATTAAGTATATAGGCAGACCTAAGAATGGCTCTCTTTTTAGCATAGAGAACAATGCCCGGTTTAACAAAAAAAGCACTGAATGTTTGATTAATGCTAAACCCCTGACTATTTGAAGCATATCCATTTATACCGGCATTTGCTACCACATTTTTATCACCATTGCCATACCCTAATTTTAATGCATAGGATGGTAACTTTTTACCTGACAGATGCAAATATGATAACTCAAAAGGCATTAAATCAATAAGTCTGGCTTGAACTCCAATTACATTTAGTTTTTGTATTCTATTGCTTTGCTGCGCATAAGAATTTATGCTTAGGAATTGAAGTAAAATAAATACAAATAGTAAATAACTTTTCATAGCTATGGCGTTATAATTAAATCGTCATAATCAATCCTATCATTATACCAACTACTAAGTAACCTCGAACTGCTTTTAAAATAGGCATTGTTAAATGTATGGTTTACGATAATTGGCTTTTTAACTACGTATTTTGACATTTCAGCACCGCTACACTCATCCGCCTCGTTATAATAATAAGTAACTTTATTATATAAAACAATGGTATCCAAACGGCTTTTGGTTTTAATGTAAATGGTATTTTCTACATTTTCTGAAATAACCAAGTCAACTATTGTATCATTTGATTTGAAAACCTGCTCTGAATTGTTATAACTTATTTCTATTATTTTATCGGTAGTATCGGTAATTCTTACCCTTCTTTTATAACCGGGAATTGTCTCATTTGGGTAATAATCATTACAACAGCAAGAACTTAACGAAGAGAAAACTATAAATATAAAAAAAAGGGTTTTGCTCATTTAATTGTATAATACCTATACAAACAAATATATTTAATACTGGCAAAAAACCAAGTTTCAAAATTTTGCTTCATTGAAGGGTAAATTTATTATTTTGCCACCTTATTATACTTTAATATGAAAAAAATAATTTTAAGTTCTGCCATCGTTTTGGCTCTTTTCTCATGTGGAAATAACAATACACCCAAACAGGAAACAACACCAGCTGATAGTACTGAAGTAAAAAGTGACAGTACTGCTCAAGCGCAATATTTTGGCGATAAAATAACTGAAGACGGTGCCATTGCTTTAGCTGATTTAAAAACAGCGATGGGCGATAAAAAAGAATTAAACACCAAAGTAAGCGGTGAAGTAGAGGCTGTTTGCCAAAAGAAAGGTTGCTGGATGAATATAAAAAATGCTGCAGGAGAAAGCATGCGTGTAACGTTTAAAAACTACGAGTTTTTTATGCCGATGGATTGTGCAGGTAAAACTGCTATTGTAGAAGGTGTAGCTAAAATTGAAGAAACTAGCGTAGCTGATTTGAAAGAATATGCTAAGGATGATAACCAAAGTAAAGAAGCTATTGCTGCTATTAAAGAACCTAAAAGAGAATTGGTGTTTGAAGCCAGTGGCGTTATCTTAAAATAATTACTTTTAAGCAGTAAATGTTAAAACAAAGTCTCGGTAATACCGGCTTATATTTCCATTTACTGCTTATTTTTATCCTATCGTTTATGAAAAAAACAATATACTATCTGCTATTAGTTATTACTATTACATTAATCATAGCTGCATGTAATAATACTGATGAAAATAAGCAACAAGCTACCAAGGATTCTTCAAAGGTGGAAACCACCATTAAAGACCCGAACCATCCGAAACCAATGGCTTTAATGATGCGACAAATGGCTGCTAATGCCGATAGTATGAAAGCTAAACTTTTGCGTGGTGAAAGTTTAGATAGTTTAAGTTTCCCTTTTATCAGGTTTTATTTGGTTGAACCAACTGATAAGGATGTATTGGAACCTCAATTTTTTGAAAATGCCAAAGTATTTCAGGCAGCGCACAAAGCTGTTTTTACTCACCCGGGTGAACAAATAAAATACTATAATTTAATGATTCAGGCTTGTATTGGCTGTCACGAAAACTATTGCAGCGGACCTTTACGCAGAATCAGAAAAATGCCTATTGACAATTAAATGGCAATTATATTTTGATTGGCTCTTGTTTTCATTTCCTCAGGCACACTATTTAAAATAACTTCTTTCAAGGCTTTTATCAGTTTTTCTTTTACGTATTGATGGTGGGTAACTAAACTTACTTCTCTTACGGGAGTAGGCGATTTAAAATAACGCAACTGCGTTTTTTGTTTGGCTGAAATTTTTGAGCATGCCAACTCCGGAATAATAGTTACCCCATAATTACTATCCACTAAATTCATTAGCGTTTCAATGCTCCCTGCTTCGTAAGTAAACTGCGATTGAAAGTGCTGCTCTTTCTTTAACTCGCAAAAATTAAATATTTGCGAACGCATACAATGTCCTTCTTCCAAAAGCCACAATTTATCAAGTGTGATATGCTGCGGAAGAACATATTTTTTATCAAACTGGGTTTCGTTTTTGTTAATGTATAAAAAGTATTGCTCATAGTAAAGGGGCATTTCTACTATTGTCTTTTCTACTAATGGCGTAGCTAAAATGCCTACATCTATTTCGCCCGATTTCAGTTTTTCAATGATTATATTGGTGGTTAACTCATATATAAATAAATTCAGCTTAGGGTATTTTGTACTGATGTTTTTTAAAACCAATGGCAGCAGGTAAGGTGCTATAGTAGGGATAATACCTACCTTTAAATCTCCACTCACCTGTCCATGTTCTGACAATACAATTTCTCTCAATTGTTTACCCTCGTTTAAAACCCTGCGTGCCTGCGCTATTATTTTTTCGCCAACCAAAGTAGGCACTACAGGTTGTTTACTCCTATCGAAAATAATGGCATTTAACTCTTCTTCGAGTTTTTTTACCATCATACTCAAGGTAGCCTGTGTTATATTACAGGCATTGGCTGCCTTTAAAAAATGTCTGTAGTTATCAATGGCTACTATATACTCCAGCTGCTGTAAGTTCATTTTTCATTCATTAGTGATGTATTGCAAATATATTCATTATTAGATCATATCTATTAAATAATAGAAAATATCAATTTGATTGAACTTATTCTTCATTTCATATTTGTACCACTAAACAACAACATTATGAAACATCAATTAACATCTATCGGTTTGGATAAGGACTTAAGTAATGAGTTAGCATTAAAACTAAATACTTTGTTAGCTAACTACCAAATTTTATACATGAATACCCGCAGTTTCCATTGGAACATAAAAGGCGAAAAGTTTTTTGAACTGCACTTAAAGTTTGAGGAGCTATACAATAATTTTCAGGTTAAAATTGATGATATAGCAGAGCGTATTTTAACACTTGGAGAAACGCCTTTACACACTTATGCAAAGTATATACAACATGCGGACATAAAGGAAGCTGAAACTACAAGCGATGGCAAGGAATGTGTTAAACTACTGGTTGATGCATTGCAAATAATTATTGTATTGCAAAGGGAAATATTGGACTTAGCCGGCAGGGCCGGGGATGAAGGAACAAATGCATTGATGAGTGATAATATCAGAGAGCAAGAGAAACTGATGTGGATGTACCGTTCTTTTTTGACTAAAAACTAAAATACATATGAAAAAATTAATTACGATGGCACTACTTATGACTGCCTCTTTAATAAACTACGCACAAACTATGCAAATGAAAACTAACACCGGTGCGCCCGTAGGCGATAACCAAAATTCACAAACCGCAGGACCTAATGGCCCTGTTCTTTTACAGGATATTCATTTGGTGGAAAAATTAGCTGCTTTTGACAGGGAACGTATTCCGGAAAGAGTAGTGCACGCAAGAGGTGCAGGTGCTTTTGGTGAATTTGTTTGTGAAGCTGATTTTTCGGCTTTTACCAAAGCAAAACTATTTTCTGCCAAAGGCAAAACCACTCCTGTAGCTGTCCGTTTCTCCACTGTTATTCATGGAACAGGTTCGCCTGAAACTTTGCGCGACCCGAGGGGGTTTGCCACTAAATTTTATACGGAAGAAGGAAACTATGATATTGTAGGAAATAATTTATCGGTTTTCTTTATACGCGATGCAATGAAGTTTCCTGATATGGTACATGCTTTAAAACCTTCGCCTGTTACCAATAAACAAGACCCAAACAGGGTGTTTGATTTTTTCTCGCACATTCCTGAAGCTACTCAAATGTTTACTTATTTATATTCTGATAAGGGCATTCCTGCTTCGTACCGTAATATGGATGGCAGCAGTGTACATGCTTTTAAATGGGTAAACAGTAAGGGTGAAGTTACTTACGTAAAATATGCCTGGAAAACTTTGCAGGGAGAAAAGAACTTAACAGTAAAGGAAGCTGAGCTTATACAAGGCAAGGACTTTCAGCATGCTACTAATGACTTATACAATGCTATTCAGAAAGGTGATGCACCTAAATGGGATTTGTATGTACAAATGATAAAAGCTGCAGACTTAAACAACTTTGATTTTTACCCATTGGATGCTACCAAAGACTGGCCAGTAGATAAAATACCGATGGTAAAGGTAGGCACCATGACTTTACATAAAAATGCTGATAATTATTTTGAAGAGGTTGAACAACTGGCCTTTGCTCCGGGTAGTCTGGTACCTGGTATTGAAGCCTCTGAAGATAAATTATTGCAAGGCCGATTGTTTTCATACTTTGATACACAACGTTACCGGTTGGGGACTAATTTCCAACGTATACCTGTGAATGCACCACAACAAAGCAAGGCTGTAAACTATAACCAAGATGGTAACTTTGCCAATAAAAATGTGCAATCAGACGTTAACTACCAACCTAGTGTAAGTAGTGGTAATATAAATGATGACGCTCAGTACAAAGTAGCACCAACGGCTTATACCAATGCTTTTATTGCACAGCAAAAAATAGAAAAAACAAACGACTTTGCTCAGGCAGGTGCTTTATTCAGATCGTACAGTAAACAAATGCAGGCTAACTTAATTGCCAATTTAGCGGCTGATTTAGGTCAGGTAAAAAACAAAGAAGTGCA
>CAYTWI010000075.1:6693-17532 GCA_964442045.1 uncultured Bifidobacterium sp. | reverse complement strand
ACGAAAGCAAATCATCAATGCCAATATAAATAACCGAAGCATCGGTCATAGCTTGCGTATGGTAATCACATGGAACCTGGTTGATAAAGCTTTTAAAGGTTACCACAAATCCATTGGCCGAGTACAGGAAAATATTTTTTTCTTCACCTGTTTTTTCATCAACAACAAAGGAGCGAAAAGCACCACCGGTTATAAAGCCGAGGTATTTGCAAATACTTTTATGTTCATTATAAAAATCGCCTTTTTTATATGTTTTATGTTTCCAGTAAGGAACAGAAATTTTAAAATCATCATCAGTTAAACCGGCAAATTGATGCAATGCAAAAGCAAGTATTTCTAATTCAGTCATAATGTTTACTATTATTTATAATAAAGCTAAGTTTTGTTAGTGGGAACATCAACTATAATAGTGGTTCCATGACCTGCCATCGAATCAAAATCAACTGTTCCGTTTAGGTATAATACGCGCGAAACAATGTTTTTTAAACCAATGCCTTCAAAGTCATTAATTTTGTTTGTATCAAAGCCCACGCCATTGTCTTCAATAACCAAATTCAGGTGCGTATCATATTTAATAAGCTGGATATTTACATGCGATGCTTGCGCATGCTTTATAATATTGCTTACACATTCCTGGATTACACGATACAAAACGGTTTCAATAGAATGGTCCAGTCGCGTATCAATACCAACTATATGCAAGTCTATTTTTAAAGTGCCAGATATAGTCAGCTTGTTTACAAATTCTCTTACAGCACTTGTTAATCCAGAGCGAAGTAATGCATTTGGAATCATGTTATGTGAAATACTTCTTACTTCCTTTACTGCATCATCTACTAGTTCCATCAGGTAATGAAAAGTTTCTTTCTTATCTTCAGGCATGGTTGCTTCAAAAGCCGATAAGTTCATCTTTGCAGCACTTAATTGCTGGCCAATTCCATCATGTAGCTCACGTGCAATGCGTATGCGTTCTTTTTCTTCTGCTTCAATAATAGCTTTGTTTCGTAATTCCTGCTGGGCTATTAAATGAGCATCCATAGCTCTTTGTTGCTTGTTACGGTTGAAATGATAAATACCAAAGCCAAGCAGTACAATAAACAAACAGGCAATAACCAATAAAATAATCGTACTTCTTTTTTGCTTAATTTCAAGTGTAGCGTTGTTCAGTGCCAGGTCTTTTTTTTCCAGTTCAAGTCTTTTTTTTTCGTTTTCATACTTAGCCTCCATTTCGGCCATATTTTTATTACTTTCTTCGTTCATGGCAGAGTCGCGGGCCATAATAGCTACATCAACATATTGCACGGCTTTTTTATACTCTTGGGCTTTGGTGTATACATTAAATAAAAGCATAGATGTTTTCCGTAACATTCTATAGCTATTAATGCGCAAAGCAATTTCGTGTGCCTGTAATGCATACTTTTCGGCCAGATATTTATTATTCAAAAGAGAATACTGGCCCGAAATATTGAGTAAAACAGATGCTTTTCCTGCTTCATCATTTAACGCATTCCTTATTTGAAGTGATTTGAGCAGATAATATAGTGATTGCTTATATTGCCCCTTATCTCCATATATATTACCTAAAACAGTATACAATATACCCAACCCATATTGGTTATTGGAGGCCAATTGAATAGCTAAACTTTTATTTACATAATCAAGTGCTAAGTCTAATTGATTGCATTCTCTTAATGAAGACGCAATATTCGTATAGTTAGATGCTAATGCATCATTAGCCCCTGTTTTTTTGTTAATAACAGAAGCTTTCAGGTAATAGGTGAAGGCAAGATTGTACTTGTTTAAATCAGCGTACACATTGGCAATATTATTCAGTGCACTGGCTGCGTATGGTTCTTCATTGATTGATTCAAATATTTTTAAGGCTTCAAAATGGAGTACAAGCGCTTTTCTATAATTACCTTTTGTAGAGTAGATCATTCCTATATTATTCAATGCAGCTCCTTTTCCCCTTATGTTGTTGGCTTGCGAAAAGGCAATACCTGCTTGTAAATAATAATCAATAGCACTATCATAATTACCTGATACATCATAAATAATTCCTAGTCTGTTTAAAGCCCTTGCTTTACCAAGAGTATAATTAATTTGTTGAGCTAACTGCAGTGCTTCCAGCACAAATTGTTTTCCTTTATCCGGGTTGTTGTATGTGTATTCGGAACATAAAGCATTCAATACTTGCACCCGTTGCGTATCTTTAGTATTGGGCAGCAACTGTAACAAACTATCTGCTTTTTGTGCATACAATAGCCCATTTATAAAAAAAGAAAGCAGAAAACAGACGAGTAGTTTGTTCATATATTTTATAGATTTGCTAATAATCAATTGTCCTATTAAGCATTGTAAACGTGAAAACTAAATAGTTATAACTGGCATTCTTCAACAATAATTAATTATTGTATTTTATCCAAAGAGGCAGAAATTATTAAAAGGAGTATTTTCAAAAAGAAAACAAATAGGAATGTTGTAAGAATTAATATCCATGCAAAGAATAATTATGGTTAAAGAAAACAGGTTTAGTAAAAGTGTATTAAAAACAGGTTTGATTCTGATAAGTAATTTTTATTTGAATAATACTGTAGCGAGTTCTAGTATCAATAAGTTTGTAATTGAAAGAAATCCTATTCTAAAAGATACGTTATATGATAAGGAAAACGGTAATATTTATGTATTGGATAAAAATAAAATTTTTGTGACAGCTTATGATAAAAATGGCAAAGTGATCTGGAGAACCGATCCGGTAAAAGATGCTTTTATCAGAAAGTATAGAACAGA
The DNA here is from genome assembly GCA_964442045.1 of uncultured Bifidobacterium sp. Lineage (GTDB taxonomy): Bacteria > Bacteroidota > Bacteroidia > UKL13-3 > UKL13-3 > JAAFJM01. The sequence goes on along the minus strand of CAYTWI010000075.1, from coordinate 14,742 downwards.
TAGACCCATTATAGTTTCTTTTGAATTTGGTACTGAAAGTGTTAATCAAAAGAGTGAAGCTATATGGATTAGATATAATAATTCACAATTTGGTTATTTACTAAAAAAAAATGGTAAGTTTCGTTGTCAAGGACAAGATTAAATATGATGAAATCAAAACTTTTAATATTCCTGTATTTATTTGTAACTGCTTGGGCTTGTAATACAGAAAAAACAGTTGATGGGCCCATAAGTTGTATTAAATTAAGGGATTACAATAGACCTGATCTGGTTGCTACTTTGTTATTTACTACCATACCAGATAGTAGCGATAGCATATTCTGGTTATATAATATTGTGGTGCCAGATTCAGTTTTACAAATTATTAATAAAAAAGGAATTGAGTTTGCTCAAAACTTAAATTTGCCCAATTCAAATTTTGAAAATGTCTTTTATATTGATGTATATTATAAAAAATCAAAAGAGGTTAAAAGCCTTAAAATACCAATGAATGAAGGTAATAATTATTTGGAGTTATTGATTACTATTCTAAAAGATAATAAAATAAAAGACTTAGCTATTGCTATGAAAAAACTTAATTACATGAAAGACTAAAAGAAATATTGTAGTTATAAGCAACAAAAAAGCCAGTCATTTTATGACTGGCTTTTATATTTAGAAGATAACTACTTTTTATTTTACTTCTTCAAAAGTAGCGTCTTGTGTGTTACTATCACCTGCACCTGTATTGGCTTCAGCGTTAGCTTCTGCACCGTTGGCTTCTGCATTTTGAGTAGCCTTATACAAATCTTCGCTGGCAGCAGCCCAGGCAGCATTTAAAGCCTCTAAAGCAGCATCTATTCTAGGTAACTCTTTAGCCGTGTGAGCAGCTTTTAATTCTTCTAAACCTTTTTCAATTACTTCTTTTTTATCAGCCGGTAATTTGTCACCATATTCTTTTAACTGTTTTTCAGTTTGGAATATTAAGCTGTCGGCCATATTTATTTTTTCAGCTTCTTCTTTGGCTTTTTTATCAGCATCAGCATTGGCTTCAGCTTCAGCTTTCATACGTTTAATGTCATCATCACTTAATCCTGACGAAGCTTCAATACGTATTTTTTGCTCTTTACCTGTTCCTTTGTCTTTAGCACTTACGTGTAAAATACCGTTTGCATCAATATCAAATATTACTTCTACCTGAGGTACACCACGCGGAGCCGGTGGAATTCCGTCTAAGTGGAAACGACCTAAGCTTCTATTTTGTGAAGCCATTGGGCGTTCACCTTGTAATACGTGAATTTCTACACTTGGCTGGTTATCGCTGGCAGTACTGAATGTTTCCGATTTTTTAGTTGGAATAGTAGTGTTTGCATCAATTAATTTTGTGAATACACCACCCATTGTTTCAATACCTAAGCTTAAAGGAGTAACGTCTAATAACAATACATCTTTTACCTCACCTGTTAAAACACCACCTTGAATAGCAGCCCCAATAGCTACCACTTCATCCGGATTAACACCTTTTGATGCGGCTTTACCAAAATATTTTTCTACAGCTTCCTGAATAGCAGGAATACGGGTTGAACCTCCTACTAATATAATTTCGTCAATATCGCTTGTACTGTAACCTGCATTTTTTAATGCTGTTTTGCAAGGTTCGATAGTACGTTTAATTAAACTGTCAGCCAATTGCTCAAATTTAGCACGCGTTAATGTTTTAACTAAATGTTTTGGAATTCCGTCTACCGGAATAATGTATGGTAAATTTACCTCAGTTTGAGTTGAGCTTGACAGTTCAATTTTGGCTTTTTCTGCAGCTTCTTTCAAACGTTGTAAAGCCATAGGGTCTTTACGTAAATCAATACCTTCATCGTTTTTAAACTCATCTGCCAACCAGTCAATAATAACCTGGTCAAAATCGTCACCACCTAAGTGGGTATCACCGTCAGTACTTTTTACTTCAAAAGTTCCTGTTCCATCTACATCATACATTTCTAAAACCGAAACGTCATGCGTTCCACCACCACAATCAAAAACAACAACTTTTAAATCTTTTTTGCTGGTTTTGTCTAAGCCATAGGCCAAAGCTGCAGCAGTAGGCTCGTTGATAATACGTTTTACATCTAAACCTGCAATTTCACCTGCTTCTTTAGTAGCCTGACGTTGTGCATCATTGAAATAAGCAGGAACAGTAATAACCGCTTCTTTTACTTCATGACCTAAATAATCTTCAGCGGTTTTTTTCATTTTTTGTAAAACCATTGCCGAAATTTCCTGAGGAGTATACAATCTGCCATCAATGTCAACACGAGGCGTATTGTTATCACCTTTTTTTACAGTGTACGACATACGGCTGATTTCTTTTGAAACCTGATCGAATGTGTTACCCATAAAACGTTTAATAGAAGAAATGGTGTTTTTAGGGTTAGTAACAGCCTGACGTTTTGCAGGGTCACCAATTTTACGCTCACCATCTTTAATAAATGCCACTATCGAAGGAGTCGTTCTGCGTCCTTCACTGTTGGCAATAACCACAGGTTCGTTGCCTTCCATTACCGCAACGCACGAGTTGGTTGTTCCTAAATCTATACCTATTATTTTACTCATAATTTTAATTTTTAATGAGTATTTGACAATGATAGTGCCAATGGTATTTTTTGTAAAATAGGTAAAACTTTGACTTATTTTTTCAGAAAAATGCCTAAAATGAGTTTCTTTTTGTCAGCAAATATGACAAAAAAGAGAATTGCCGGAAGTCCCGGTCAATAACACAAAACTAAATATTATTGAAATTTAGGCAGCGTATTGATTAAATTTTTGGCATTCTGGGTAAGTACAATATTACTTTGAACATCCATGGTACGGCAGGTAAATATGCCCAGGCCATTTTGAATATTAGAGTAATCCGTCTTTTTCTGAACTACAGAAGTATTCAGTTTACTTCTTTCTTTCAAATCCACATATTCCTTACCACTGCCCCAGGTTACAAACTCAAGACCTATGAACTCACGTACCACATTGTTGTTTTGAGCTTGAAAATAAGAGGTCCAGTAATCGAAAGTTTGCCACCATAAGAAACTAAATGAATAACTTATCTGCGTTATATCAATTTGAGCCGTTTCTTTTGAGGTTACAATATCAAGTGTCTTTACCTCTTTTGCACTTGGATTTGATGCTGGAGCCTCGTAATATTTTAACCTTAAAGCTCCTTCAACAAGGGCAGCCGATCTTGAGTTCCCTGTAAGAGAAAAAGTTAATGTGATTCTTTTTGTTTTGTTAACAATATCAATTTCATTAGGTGTAGGCCTTGGTTCAATAGTTTGGCCTGAAACCAAATAAGTGGTACTTGTAAAAACATTTCCGGTTACTGTGTCTGTAATTATTATTTTAACAGGGGTCCAAGGGCCATTTAAAATATAATAAGGTGTGCGGTATATGAAATTTTTATCGCTCGCGAAAAAACCACTGTTTTTAGGAATAGAATCCGTTTTTACACAAAGCAAAGTATCACGGTAATTATTAGCTATCAGTTGAACTTTAATGTTTTGAAAATAAAGCGAATCACTTACCTGGGCACTTACGGTTGCATTTTGGGTAGATGAGTTTTGAAAAGCTTTTTCTATTCTTAAATACTGATAGGGACTGTTATAGTCCACAAAACCGTAAACTACGGCTATTTGTTTATAGGGGGCGTTAATTTCTAATGAGTTATCGCATGCACATAAACTAACCAGTGCGCAAAACAGAATTATAATTTTTTTCATTTTAGAGTTGGCGAATATACTAATTGATAAATGACTTAATAATATTATATATGTCAAATAATTTTGATTAAAGGTTTTATTTCTACCTTTGGCTTTTTAAAAAAAGTATGAGCGTTCATAAAGAATATAAAAAAATAACCACCCACAGTCTTCAGGAAATGAAGGTTAAAGGAGAGAAAATAAGCATGTTAACTGCTTATGACTATAGTATGGCAAAAATTTTTGATGAGGCAAAAATTGATGTTTTATTGGTGGGAGATAGCGCAAGTAACGTAATGCACGGGCACGAAACTACTTTGCCTATTACTTTAGACGAAATGATTAGCCATGCTGCATCAGTAATAAGAGCTGTTAGCCGTTGTTTGGTAGTAGTTGATTTACCATTTGGCAGTTACCAGGGAAACTCAAAAGAAGCTTTAAACTCAGCTATCAGAATTATGAAAGAAGCAGAGGCGCACGCTGTAAAATTAGAGGGTGGCGAAGAAGTAGTAGAATCAATCAAACGGATTTTAACAGCCGGCATACCTGTAATGGGGCATTTAGGCTTAACACCGCAAAGTATTTATAAGTTTGGTACTTACGAGGTCAGAGCCAAAGAAGAATTGGAAGCCCAAAAATTATTGCACGATGCTAAATTGTTAGAAGAAGCAGGCTGTTTTGCATTGGTGTTGGAAAAAATTCCTTCCAAACTGGCCAAACAGGTAACTGAATTGGTTAAAATACCTGTAATAGGTATTGGTGCGGGTTCTGATGTGGATGGACAAGTATTGGTTAGCCACGATATGTTAGGCATTAATAAAGATTTTTCACCTAAATTTTTACGCAGGTACTTGAACCTGTTTGATGAAATAAAAGGAGCCGTTGAGCAATATGTGGTAGACGTAAAAGCGGTAGATTTTCCAAATGAAAAAGAACAATATTAGAAGGCCATAGTATCTAGTCAATAGACGATAGCAATTGAAAAAGCTATGGTCTATGGTCTATGGTCTGACGTCTATTAACCAAAATCAATGATCAAAATTCTATACGAAGATAACCATCTCATAGCTGTTGAAAAGCGAATAGGGCAGACCGTTCAACCTGAACCAGGCAAGCCCGAAAGTTTACAGGATGAAGTGAAACGTTATATTAAAGTAAATGAACAAAAACCCGGTGAAGTTTACTTAGGTGTGATTCACCGAATAGATATGCCGGTAAGTGGCTTGGTATTGTTTGCAAAAAGCAGTAAAGCCCTTACCCGTATGAATGAAATTTTCCAAAAACGAGAAGTAGAGAAACACTACCTAGTAAAAGTTCACAATACACCTAAAATAGAAGAAGGTGTGCTTACCCATTGGCTGCGCATAGATGAAAATAAAAACATAACCCGTGCTTTTGATGAAGAAGTAACCAAAGCTATTAAAGCACAGCTAGAGTTTAAAGTGCTAAAAGTACAGGGTAAATTTAGCTGGTTAAAAGTTAAATTATTAACTGGCCGTAAACACCAAATAAGAGCACAACTGGCATACATAGGTTGCAGTATAGTTGGCGATGTAAAATATGGTGCTGCACAACCCAATGCAAACAATGGTATTTGTTTACACTCTTTCAGTTTAAGTTTTGTGCATCCGGTAAAAAAGGAACCCATACTTATTGAAACGCCAATGCCTTATTTTTGGTAAGTTATAAGTAATTTATCCCAATGGGATAATCTTTTTCAAGCGCATCTGCAATTAAATTATAATCGCTCGGGTTGTTTACAAAATCAAGCCCCGCACAATTAATAATAAGTATACGTAAATTACTTTGCGAGTTTAAATATTTAAAGTAAGCATCCTGCAAACTTTGTAAATAATCATGTTCAATAGTACGCTCATAGCTTCTCCCTCTGTTAGAAATATTCCAAAGAAGTTTTTCAATAGGTGTATGTAAATAAACCAATAAATCAGGTTGTGGTAATTGAAGATTTATTATTTCAAATAACTGGTAGTATAGTTTATATTCATCCTCGTCAAGATTAATTTGCGAAAACAAAAGGCATTTGGCAAAAACATAATCACTTACAATAGGCTGTCCGAAAAGGTCCTGAACAATAAGCTGACGTTTAAGCTGGTTGAAGCGGGCTGCCAGAAAACTCATTTCAAGCGGAAAGGCATACCTGTGTTTATCGTTATAAAACTTAGGCAAAAAAGAGTTGTCTTCAAACTCTTCCATAATCTGTTTAGCTTTTAAGTCGCGGCATAACATATTGGCCAAAGTGCTTTTACCGGCACCAATATTACCTTCAATAGCTATAAAATTATATGGAGTTTTCCCTAACACGAACTGCGAAAATGAACTTATGTTTCATAGCGATATGTACATTTTTTCAACCAACCCATGGTTTAAATAAATAACATTAAAAAATAAGCCCCCAAAATCCATAATCAGTAGTACGATAACGAACTATATTAAGTAATTATATATTTAACTATAAGTTTATATTACTAAGTAATTAAATACCTAATTTTGATTTTTATAATTAGAATACTTTAACAGCATAATAATGGATGAACTAATAAAAGAAAGTGATATAAACCAGGCACTAAAATTAGAAAAACTACATTTAAGTATTTTGACCCCGGCCTTAATGAAACTATTAAAGCTTGATAAAGTAAATGAAGCTTACAGTCATAATGCCAATTTAGATAGTAAACAATTTATTGATAATATTTTAACAGAATTAGGTGTTGAATATGAAATTCATGCCGATGATTTAGCCAATATCCCCAAAACAGAACCCTTTATTGCGGTTGCCAACCATCCCTATGGAGGTATTGATGGGTTAATTTTATTATCAATACTTAACAGAGCTAGACCTGATGCTAAAATTCTGGCTAATTATTTATTGCAAAACATTCCTCCTTTAAAAAACAATATTATAGCTGTGAATCCCTTTGATAGTGCAAAGAACAGCACTATGAATATGTTGGGCTTAAAAGAAGTATTGAGTTATATAAAAGAGCATCCTATTGGTATTTTTCCTGCTGGCGAAGTATCAGCTTTACGTTTAAATACGCTTAAAATTACCGATAAAAAATGGGATCCGACCATAGGTCGTATTATTCAAAAAGCAGGTGTAAAAGTATTGCCCGTTTATTTCAGCGGACACAATAGTTTAGCCTTTAATTTATTAGGCTTAATAAATCCTAGTTTACGCACAGCTAAGCTGCCTTCTGAGTTATTTAATAAAAAAGAAAAAGTAATAGTACGCATTGGTAAACCAATTTTACCTAAGGCATTGGCAGAGTTTGATAGTAGTGATGAGTTATTACGTTATGTAAGGGCAAAAACATATGCTTTAAGTTCAAGCATAGAAGTAAAAACCTACTTTAAAATAAATTTAAACCGGCTTATCAAACCCCGTAAAATAATTGGTGCCATTGAACAGTCGGATTTGCTGAGTGATATAAAGAATGTGGCGGATGATTGCGTGTATAAGCATGACAACTTTGAAGTATACATAAGTAATGCTTATTCAATACCCAATGTATTAAAAGAAATTACCCGCTTACGCGAAGTAACATTCAGAGCTGTGGGCGAGGGCACCAACCGTAGTTTTGATACCGATGAATTCGATTTGTATTACAAACATCTGTTTATTTGGGATGCCGAGGCAAAAGCAATAGTAGGCTCTTATCGTTTAGGTTTAGGCGATGATTTATTTAAGCAGTTTGGCAAAAAAGGATTTTACCTAAGTAACCTGTTTAAACTAAAGAAAACATTTAATCCTATATTAAAACAAAGCATTGAATTAGGGCGATCATTTATAGTGCAGGAATACCAACGTAAGCCACTAAGTTTAATGATTCTATGGAAAGGTATCAATGAGTTTTTAAAACAAAACAAAGGACGCTATAATTATATGATAGGTCCGGTAAGTATCAGCAATCAGTTTTCTACCTTATCCAAAGATTTATTAGTAGCCTATATCAGGCACAATCATTTTGATAAGCAGATGGCGAAAATGGTTAAGCCTCGTAAAAAATTTAAATACAGGTACAAATCAGAAGACAAAAACCTCTTACTTTCAAAACATATTGACGATATAAAGCTGCTCGATAATTTCATTGGAGACATTGAAAAGAACCAGTTAAAAATACCCGTATTGGTTAAAAAATACTTAAAGCTAAATGCTAAAATCATTGCTTTTAACATCGATCCTAAATTTAACAATTCATTAGATGGTTTGCTTATTTTAAATATTAATGAAATACCGGACGAAGCATTTGATATGGTGGGAAGATAAGAGCATTCGTAAGTTTAACTTTACAGCATAAAATAGTAT
>CAYTWI010000075.1:0-6683 GCA_964442045.1 uncultured Bifidobacterium sp. | reverse complement strand
AGCAGGAATACCATCAATTGATTTAAATGATTTTTTAAGCGGTGACCCAAAACGCAAAGAAAAGTTTGTGCAGGATTTAGGAAGGGCTTATGAAGAAATAGGCTTTGTAGCGCTTAAAGGACATCTTTTGGAAGAGAATACCGCCAATACACTATATGAGCAGGTACAGAACTTTTTTGCTTTACCACTTGAAATTAAAGTTTCATTCGAAGATCCGGCTATTGCGGGGCAACGTGGTTATGTTGGTTTTGGAAAAGAGCACGCTAAAGGGCGCAGCGAAGGCGATTTAAAAGAATTCTGGCATTTTGGCCAGGAGGTAGAAGGCAATGACCCTATAAGAAGTGAATATCCCGATAATATATTTGTACCACAGTTACCTGTTTTTAACGAGTATGGAATTAAAGCCTACAAGCAATTAGAAGAAACAGGTAAACACATGCTTCGTGCTATTGCCTTATACTTGGGGCTGGATGAATTTTACTTTGATGCTAAAATTAAAAATGGTAACTCAATTCTTCGTCCTATTCATTACCCGCCAATTACCAGCGAGCCTAAAAGTGCGGTAAGAGCAGCCGAACATGAAGATATAAACCTGATTACATTGCTAATGGGTGCCAGTGCCGAAGGTTTAGAGGTACTTAACAAACAAGGGGAGTGGGTAGCCATTACCGCATTACCGGAGCAATTGGTAGTGAACGTTGGCGATATGTTACAACGACTGACCAATAACAAGTTAAAATCAACTACCCACAGGGTAGTAAATCCACCCCGCGAGAAATGGGGCACAAGCCGTTATAGCATACCATTTTTCTTGCATCCGCGCAGCGAAATGCGTTTGGATTGTTTAGAAAGTTGCGTTACTTCTACTTACCAGTTACATTATGAACCCATTTCGGCAGGTGAGTATTTAAATGAACGCTTGCAGGAAATAGGATTGAAAAAATAATTACAGTTGTGTGTATAAGTTGTGTTTTATAACAACACTTCCACACATATTTTTGACCCTTTACGAAAAGTATGAAATTTATAGTAAATAGTAGCACGCTTTTAAAGCACTTATCAATGATTGATGGGGTAATAGTTGCCAAACCAATTATTCCGATATTGAATAATTTTTTATTTGATATTAAAGATGGTAACCTGACCATTTCATCAACTGATTTGGAAACAACCATGACCACCAGCATAAAGGTAGATGCTAATGAAGAAATATCAGTGGCCGTTCCTTCCAAAACTACTATTGAGTTATTAAAGCAATTACCTGATCAACCATTGGCTTTTTCAATCAATATTGAAAAAGGTTCAATGGAGATAAAATATGCTACAGGTAAATTTAAATTAACAGTTCAAAAAGGCGATGAGTTTCCTAAAAACCCTGAGGTTGATAGTGAAAAAACATTTAACATACCTAGCCGTGTGTTACAAAAAGCCATTACAAAAACTGTTTTTGCTACCAGCAACGATGAGTTAAGATTGAATTTAACAGGTGTATATGTACAGTTGTTCGATAAGAGTATCACATTTGTAGCTACAGATGCAAACAGGCTGGTGCGTTATACCCGTACCGATGTAAAGCCGGGTGTTGAAGAAAGTTTCATTATGCCTAAAAAAGCATTGAACCTTTTGAAAAATTCATTACCGGGTGATTTGAGCGAAGTAAAAGTTAACTTCAACAAATCAAATGCTTTTTTCTCTTTTGGCGATTTTAGCTTAATCTGCCGTTTAATTGACGAGAAATATCCTGACTACAAAGCAGTAATTCCGGTTGATAACCCTAATAAATTAACGATAGATAAAGGAGAGTTCCAGTCGGCAGTAAAACGTATTTCAATTACCGCCAATAAAACTACTTACCAGATTAGGTTAAAATTTGCAGGTAGCGAATTAACCATTAGCTCAGAGGATATAGATTACGAAAACGAAGGACAGGAAAAATTAGCAGCTAATTACGAAGGAGAAGACCTGGAAATAGGTTTTAACTCGAAATATTTAAGTGAAATAATAGGTTCTATGGATTCAAGCAATATGTATTTAGAAATGAGCCAGCCTAATCGTGCCGGAGTTATTATTCCAACAGAAACAGAAGACGGTGAAGACTTATTGATGCTTGTAATGCCAATGATGTTGAATAACTATTAATTCAATAACCTAATCATATTTAAAAAGGCTGATAATCGAAAAATTATCAGCCTTTTTCTTTTTAAGACTCAGAGAAACTTAAGCGCATAAAAAAAGCTGCAAGTGCAGCTTTTTTATATTAACCAATTTAATCTTTTAGTTTGCAACCTCTTCAGCCAACTCAGGGTCAACCAATACACGTCCACAGTTTTCGCAAACAATTATTTTCTTACGTAATTTAATATCAGCCTGACGTTGAGGAGGAATTCCTGCAAAGCAGCCACCACAACTCTCACGCATAATTACAGCCACACCAATTCCGTTTTTAACACTTTTTCTGATTCTGTCGTACGAAGTAACCAAACGCTCATCAGCAACTTTTAATGCTTTCTCACGTTCTTTATTTAATTCAGTTTCCTCTTTTTCGGTATCAGCAATAATGCTGTCAAGCTCATTTTTCTTTGTTTTTAAGTCAAGTTTACGGCCTTTTAACTCGGTGTCTAAGGTATCAATAGCTACTTTCTTTTGATCTAACTCAAAATTAGCGTTTTTAATACGTTTGTCAGCAGCTTGTTGTTCTAAACCCTGAATTTCGATTTCTTTATTTAAAGCTTCGTATTCACGGTTATTTTTAACACCATCTAATTGTTTTTCGTATTTTTTAGCCAATGCTTTAGCATCAACAATACGGGTTTTATTCTGGCTAATGCTTTCTTCAATACCTTTTACATCGTTTTGTAGGTTACCTAAACGTGTTTCCATACCAACAATTTCATCCTCTAAATCAGCCACCTCAATAGGTAACTCGCCACGTACAGCTTGTAATTTACTGATTTTTGAATCAATAATTTGTAACTTATACAATGCTTTTAATTTTTGCTCTATGCTTATTTCTGTAGCCATTGACATATTTTAATAATAGTAATTTACTGGGTTAGTGTTTATTTTACTTAAAAGGAGGGCAAATGTAGGATTTTTTTTCATAATTAAATCAAACATAAGCTCTTTTGTGAATTTTTCACTTTCGTAGTGGCCAATATCAGCAATCATAAGGTTTTGCTCAGCGTCAAAAAATTCATGGTATTTAAAATCAGCACTTATAAAAGCATCAGCGCCTTGTTGAATAGCATTTTTCAATAAAAACTGACCGGCACCGCCACAAAGCGCTATCTTTTTTACAGGTTTATCAAATGGTGTAAATTTAATAACAGCTAATTCCATTTTTTCCTTCAACATTTTTAAAAAAGCTGCCGAGCTCATTTCATTGGTCAACTCCCCAATAAGTCCGCCACCTATACCGCTAAAAGTATTTTCAACAGGAATAATATCGTAAGCCACTTCTTCATATGGATGGGCTTTAAGCAATGCCTCAGTAATTTCATTTTGAAGGTAAACAGGAATCAGGGTTTCAAACCTTATTTCCTCCTCTAGATGTAATTCACTTTTTTTGCCCACAAAAGGAGCGCTTAAATCGTTACCCTTAAAGCTACCGATACCATTATGACTAAACCCGCAATCACTATAATTACCAATATGGCCAGCTCCCGCTTTAAACAAAGCTTCTTTCACTTGCTCAGCATGACTTGCTGGAATAAAGGTTACCAGTTTTTTAAAAATACCCGCTTTGTTTTGTAAAACCCGAATGTTTTGCAATCCAAGTCTTTCGGCAATTTTTCCATTTACACCATCACTTACATTATCAAGGTTAGTGTGTACAGCATAAATGGCAATATCATTTTTGATAGCCTTAATGATGACCCTTTCCACATAGTTCTTACCTGTAATTTTTTTCAATCCGCTGAAAATAATCGGGTGATGTGCTACAATTAAGTTACAGTTATTGGCTATAGCCTCATCTACAACAGCTTCTGTACAGTCTAAAGTAATTAAAGTACCTGTAATCTGCGCTTTTTTATCGCCAGTAATTAATCCACTATTATCATAGCTTTCTTGCAATTGAAGAGGGGCATAAGCTTCAAATAATTGAATAATATCGTTAATTATCATAGAGGCAAATATATTATTGTCAGCAAGAATAAAAATTCAAAATACAATCAATAATAAGCTCAAACCTTTTGGGAACCATTCGTAAAATATATTTAAATAATCTGCCATACTGACATAATTAATTTATATTCGCAGCCCAAATAAATTAGAATTCAGCATGAGAGGCGTAACAGCAGATACAGCACCGGAAAGTGCAACCCGGAATTTATATATAGAAACATATGGTTGTGCAATGAACTTAGCCGATAGCGAAGTAGTTGCATCAATTATGGCTGATAAAGGATTTAAAACCACACACGATATTCAAAAGGCCGATGTGGTATTTGTAAATACCTGCTCCATTCGCGATAATGCAGAAGCACATGTTTGGGGGCGTTTACGCGAAATAAAACATCAGAAAAAAACAAATCCGGGAATGATTGTGGGCGTTTTAGGTTGTATGGCCGAACGTCTGAAAAATGATTTATTGGAAAAAGAACAGATAATAGACATTGTTGTAGGTCCCGATGCCTACCGGGATATTCCACGCTTAATAGAACAAGTAGAAGACGGGCAAAAAGCAATGAACGTGCTCTTAAGTCGTGAAGAAACCTACGCAGAAATAGTTCCGGTACGTTTAAGCAGTAATGGTGTTTCAGCCTACATAAGCATTATGAGAGGTTGCGATAATATGTGTTCGTTCTGTGTAGTTCCATTTACACGTGGCAGAGAAAGAAGCCGGGAACCCGAATCAATTATAGCAGAAGCCAGAGAATTATATGCACAAGGTTATAAAGAAGTAACCCTATTAGGGCAAAATGTTGATTCTTATAAAATAAAAGACGAGGAAGGAAATATTACTTTCACCTTTGCACAGTTATTAGAACAAGTAGCTTTAATAGGTAAAGATTTACGCGTTCGTTTTACCTCATCTCACCCTAAAGACATTACAGACGAAGTATTATACACCATTAAAAAGTATGATAATATTTGTAATTATATCCATTATCCAATGCAGTCAGGCAATACACGCGTATTAAAACTCATGAACAGGACATATGACAGGGAGTGGTTTAAAATACGTTTAGATAAAATAAGAGAAGTAATACCCGATTGCGGTGTTTCAACAGATGTTATTGCCGGTTTTTGTACAGAAACAGAAGAAGAGCATCAGGATACTTTAAGTTTATTTGAATACGGGCAATTTGATTTTGCGTTCATGTACCAGTATAGTGAGCGTTCAGGTACTTTAGCCGCACGCAGGTATGCTGATGATATTCCCGCAGATGTAAAAGCCAGACGTTTAAGTGAAATTATTGCATTGCAACACAAAATAAGTATAGAAAAAAATACCAGGGAAATTGGAACCATACATACTGTATTAATAGAAGGAGAATCCAAAAAATCGGAAAATGATTTTAAAGGACGCAATGACCAGAATAAAGTAGTTATTTTTCCAAGAGAGCATTATCAAAAAGGCCAATATGTAAAAGTATTAATTGAGCGTGTTACCATAACCAGTTTAATTGGAAAAATAGTAGAAGAAGTAAAATTTAACTAAACTGTATTTTTGATAAATATGAATTTTTTTAAAGAAAATAGTAAACACAGAAGTGCTGGTATTTTGCTTGAAAAATTCAATTTATACTACCGCAATTTAAGCCCTGAAGCAAAAAAGAAATTTGTAAACAGGGTTTTAAAAATTGATAATGAAATAGAAGTTATAGGAAGGGGGATAGAAGTAACGGATGATATGCGTTATATACTATTATCATACGTAGCCCAACTTACATTCGGGTTAAAAGGATTTTTTTTAACGGGTTATGAATATATCTATGTTTATCCTGAAGCATTTACCTTACGTGGTAGCAATACGGTAAATGATGGAGTTACCTATACCGATAAAATAATTGCTGTTTCATGGAAAAAATTTTCAGAAGGACATTTATTAGCCAATGATGGTGAAAATATTTTTTTCTATCAATTAGGAATGGCATTGGTTCAAACCGTAAATAATGGTTATTATTTTGACCAGCATTTTGGAAGTTATATAGATATTTGGTACAAAATTTATTTAGAAGAAAGCAACTTAAATCCAAATACCAATAAATATGTTGGAACTAGCAAAGAGTTTGACTATATTTTTTCAAGATTGTTAGAAGCTTTTTTTGAAAAGCCATTAGAGTTAAGGCAAGCTTTTCCTGAGTCATTTGCACACTTATGTGTATTATTAAATCAAAATCCATTAAATATACACAACGATTATTTGTTTGATAATAGCTTTTTTAAAGATGATAACTTAAGAAATCCATTACCAAAGCAAGTAAAAAAAATATATAAGTATAACAGGTCACATTGGTCCTATAAATTGCCTATTTTTACCTTTGCCATAGCGTTCTTTTTTTACATACACCTGCTGGAAAAAGTAGTAATTAATATTTCAGAAATAACTGTGATTGTTTTTGTTTTAAGTTTTGCTACAATAGGTTTAACCTATAGGTTTATCAAGCCTAAAATGATTTACCATAACATATTTGAATATTGGTTAATTTGTTTATTGGGTTTTGTACCCATTAGTT
>CAYTWI010000074.1:0-18220 GCA_964442045.1 uncultured Bifidobacterium sp. | reverse complement strand
GTAGTTCAAGAAGAAATGAAAAATTTGTTGGAAAGTTTCTACAGTCGTTTATTGGATATAAAAAAAGTGCCTGGTGAAAAACTAGATTATTATAACCAATTGGTAAAATCAAACAAATATAATACTTGTCCCGTTTGCGGTTTAGCCAATATAGAAACACCGGATAGTAAATATATTGAAGATTATGATCATTTTTTTTCAAAAGCACTTTATCCATTTGCTGCTATAAATTTCGAAAACCTTGTTCCTACTTGTGACAAATGCAATAAAAAGCACAAGGGTGGTAAAAGACCTTTGAGCTATAATGGAAAAGCATATTTTCCCTTTGAAGGAGGAAGGTCGGCAATTGAAGTTTCTCTCAAACTTGATAAAGTAGAATTTGATAGTGATGAAAAACTAGTTGAAAAACCATTGTTTAGCTTCGTTGGTGATGTTGATAAAAATGAAACTTGGAATTGGTTATATGATATAGATGAAAGATATTCTGGAGAGCTTAAAAGATTTTGTTATACTTGGCTAAGAGAGCTAAAAAAAGAAATTGAATTTAATCCTTCCAAAACTGCTGAAGAATATATTGATTTTAAAATCAAAAATTATAAATGTGATAAATTTGATGAAATGAAATTTTTAAAAATTGCATTGCTTGAAGAAATTAGAACAAAACTAGAGTGGATGAAAATATACAAATAGAATATGAATATTTGGAAACATCCATATCCCGAAAATTTCAAAGCATTAATAGTGTTTTGTGATAAATCAATTTTAGAATTAGAAAAAAAGCTTAATTCATCTGATTGTAAACAGTTAAATGAATTTTATGAATTAAACAGAAAAGGGGAAGTCGTTAGGAATAAAAATGTTTTTAAAGAACAAGGATACAAACCCAACACTATACTTAATGATAAATCTAAACAAGATAATGAATTAAGCGGCTTATATGTATTTGGGGAATTTGTTAAAGAAGAAAATAAAGTTATTCCCCGCTATGTTGGTATTTCAAGAACAATTTATAAAAGGTTAAAGCAACATGGCTGGGGTAAATTACATAATGAAGCGACATTTGCTACTTTAAAGCATATTCAAAAGAACAATGATAATAGGGTAAGAGCTTCTATTCCATTAATAGACATTCAGAAACAACAAGAAATAATAAAAAATTATAAAGTGGCTATTTTACCTGAAAAAGATTTTTATACCATGTATTTTATGGAGGTTTATATTGCAGGTAAATGGAAAACACAATGGAATTATTTTAAAACGCATTAGTATAATTTCTGAATTATTTAAGTTAATAACAGAAGCCGCTATAGGGTTTAGTAATTCATTAACAATTCTCCATTATTATTCAGTTTGCTTTTTTTATTAAACAAAACACATTTCAGTGTTAAAAACCCTGCCCGATAAACGCTGTCTTTAATTGTACATTCGCTCAGTTAAAATGGCAAAAGGCACAAAAGAAAATAAGGTATTGTTTGGCGATGTAAAAGACTTTACAGAGCCTGAGGTAGAAGCACCCAAAGAGGCGCCTAAGAAGGGCGCTAAGGGAAGCTTTAAACCATTTAAGTTTGTAACAGACGAACGTTTTATTAAGTCGTTGGGTATAGGCTTGCTGTTGTTTGCAGTGTTTTTAGCCATAGCCGGCTTTTCATTTTTGCTTACCTGGCAAGCCGACCAAAGTCTGGTAAAGGATATGAGCTTTGGCTTGTTTCAGTTGGATAATGAGCAGAGTGCCCAAAACGCTTTGGGTAAGTTAGGCGCCTGGTTAGGCTTTGTGTTTTTTTACAAAGGTTTTGGTGTAGCTTCTTTTGCTTTCTGTTTAATATTTATGGCCGTGGGTATTTTCCTGCTTACCAAACTACAGCCTATTCCTATTTTTAAAACCCTGCGCTATTCATTCTTTACGGTTATATTTATTTCGCTGTTTCTGGGTTTTGTATTTAACCACAGCTACCAGATATTGGGAGGCGTATTCGGGCATTTTGGAGCCCTGTATCTGCAAGGTATATTGGGTAATATAGGTACTAGCTTGTTTTTGCTCAGCTATGTACTCGTATTTGCCGTAGCCATATTCAATATTGAGTTTTACAAGCCCGGTTTTAAACTGGGCAAAGAGCAGTTTTTCGAGTCGAGTGTTGGAGGCGTAAGCGAAGTGAAAGATGCTGCCAACACAGGTGCCAATGTAGTAGAAGGCCAATTGGCCGCAGCCGAAGAAGAAGAGCTGCCGCCTTTAGATGCCGATGATTTTGTATTGGTAGAAAAACCGATAGCCAATGCCGTAGTGGCCGAGGAGGAGGAAGCCGAGTTTCCGGAAGATACGCAGAACCCGCAAATAACTTTTGCCGATGGTTTACCTTTGGATGAATTGGATACGGAAGCAGCAACTTTGGATTTAGAAGAATTACCCGTTCCTGAATTAGCAATAGAACCGGAGCCTGTTGTTCCGGTGGCTTTACCGGTAACACCTGCTGCCACTCCTATACCCGATGCAGCGGTTTTAAAAACCGACAGCGGTTTGGTACTGGAAGTAAACGATGCTTTGGCCAATGAGCCGGAGGAAGCCGCAGAGCCTACCCGCAAAGCACACTATGGTATTGACGAGGCGTACGACCCTACTTTGGAATACAGCAATTACAAGTTCCCGACCATTGAGCTGTTAACTGATTATGGCGACAGCAAATCGAAAATGGATACGAATGAGCTGAACGAAAAAACACGCATGATTGAAGAAACGCTGCGTAATTACAATATTGGTATTAAAAAGATATCGGCTACCGTTGGGCCAACTGTTACGCTGTACGAAATTATTCCGCAGGACGGAGTGCGTATTGCTAAAATAAAAAACCTGGAAGACGATATTGCTTTGAGTTTGGCTGCTTTGGGTATACGTATTATTGCGCCTATTCCGGGTAAAGGAACCATTGGTATAGAAGTGCCTAACTCTAACCCGGCTATGGTGCCTATGCGCAACCTTATCAGCTCTGCTAAATTTATGAATTCGGAAATGGATTTACCGATAGCTTTTGGTAAAACCATTACCAACGAGGTGTTTGTAGCCGACCTGGCCAAGATGCCGCATTTGTTAATGGCGGGTGCTACGGGGCAGGGTAAATCGGTTGGATTGAATGCTATATTGGTTTCGTTGCTGTACAAAAAACATCCATCGCAAATTAAGTTTGTATTGGTTGACCCTAAAAAAGTAGAGTTAAATATATACAAACTGATAGAACGTCATTTCCTGGCTAAAATACCGGGCGATGCGGATGCTATTATAACCGATACGAAACTGGTGGTTACCACCCTTAGTTCTTTATGTAAGGAAATGGACGACCGCTACGATTTGTTAAAGGATGCACAGGTAAGGAATTTAAAAGAATACAATGCCAAGTTTTTAAGCAGGCGTTTGGTACCTACTGATAAAATGCAGCACCGTTTTTTACCTTATATAGTAGTGGTAATAGATGAGCTGGCCGATTTAATGATGACGGCAGGTAAGGAAGTGGAATTGCCAATAGCCCGTTTGGCCCAGTTAGCCCGTGCCATTGGTATCCATTTAATTTTGGCTACACAACGCCCTTCGGTAAATATAATTACCGGTACCATTAAAGCCAATTTCCCGGCCCGTGTGGCTTTCAGGGTATCGCAAAAAATAGATTCGCGTACTATTTTAGATGCCAATGGGGCAGACCAACTGATAGGAAAAGGAGATATGCTTTTCAGTAATGGAAATGACCTGGTGCGCCTGCAATGTGCTTTTGTGGATACACCGGAAGTAGAACGTATAGTGGAGTTTATAGGCAACCAGAATGGCAATGAGCCTTATTTACTGCCACTGGTACAGGTGGAAGGCGATGAAGGCATGGGCGGTGGCGAAGCTTTTAACAGCCGCGATAAGGATGAGCTGTTTGATGAAGCAGCGCATTTAATTGTATCGAGTCAGCAGGGTTCTACCTCATTATTACAACGTAAATTAAACCTGGGTTATAACCGGGCAGGCCGCTTAATTGACCAATTGGAAAAAGCGGGTATAGTAGGTCCGTTTAAAGGCAGTAAAGCCCGTGAGGTACTGGTGAGTGATATTATAGAGCTGGAAGACAGGTTGAAGAATTTGTAACGTAACTGACGTTTGAGCGGAGTCGAATACGTTGGCTGAGCGGAGTAGAAGCCAGAGTGAGGTTTCGGCTTCGCTCAACCTCCGGTTAATATGCTGCTCGGCCTCCGTGGGCAACGTCTCCATGAAACGAGGTTTCGACTACGCTCAACCTCCGGTTAATATGTCTCTCAACCACCGTAAGGTAAGTGGTGGTTGAGCGTAGCCGAAACCACTGTTGGGAAGTGGTGATTTAATTTCATATTTAGTTATTTAATAGTACTTGCAAATAGCCGTTTGAGGTCGTTGAGCGTAGCCGAACATGTTGGCTGAGCGGAGTAGAAGCCAGAGTGAGGTTTCGGCTACGCTCAACCTCCGGTGATAATATAGCTGTTCCTCCGTAAGGTAAGTGGTGGTTGAGCGTAGCCGAAACCACTGTTAGGAAGGAGTGATTTTATTTAACATTTTAGTCATTTAGTATTTGTATCTTAGCGCGGATTTTTTAACGCTGTGAAAAAATACACGCTCAACATAGAAACAGAGGAAGAAACCCTGTTTTATGCTTTATTAAGCACTGAAAAAATAACCCGCTTAGCATGGCTTTTAAATGAGCAGTTCCAGTTTAACTTTGAACGCGTAGAGAGCATTGAGTGGTACAATGAATCGGAAAGAGCCAATTACTATTTCAGCAAATTTATTTACAACGATGAGCTGAACCATTTAACCTATACTTTGTTTGCTAATTATAGCGAAGCTAAAATATTGTTTACCGAACTGCGGGCTATGCAATACTTTATTTTGGTAGAAGGCGGCCTCTCTTTTTTCAGCGAGAAAGCTTTTATGGCACAGCTTAAACAAATTAACGAAATACAACTAACCATGCAGGTTGACCAAAGCAGGTTAAAGCAAAAACCAAACTTAATTTTATAATTTCTAAAAGAATAAATATACATGACAAAAGCACTTTTTAACCGTACTAAAATAGTTGCCACCATAGGGCCGGCAACGAGTAGTTTAGATAATTTAAAAGCCATTATAAACGAAGGGGTAGATGTATGCAGGTTAAACTTTTCGCATGGTACTTACGAAGATCATCAGCAGGTAGTTAACAATATAAGAAAAGCCAATGAGGAGCTGGGTACTAATGTATGTATGCTGTTGGATTTGCAGGGGCCTAAGTTGCGTGTGGGCGAAATGGAGAACGGTAAGGTAGAGTTGATACAGGGCGAAATAATAGAAGTAACTACCGAAAAATGTGTAGGAACCAGTCAGCGTATTTATATTAATTTTGAAAACTTACCTAAGGATGTAAATATAGGAGAGCGTATATTATTAGATGATGGTAAACTGGAATTAAAGGTAATTGAAACCAATAAAAAGAACCTGGTAAAAGCGCTGGTTATTTTTGGCGGATGGCTATCTAACAAAAAAGGTTTCAACCTGCCTGATACCAAAATGAGTATACCCAGCATGACGCAGAAGGATTTGGACGATTTGAAGTTTGGTATTGAAAACAAAGTTGAGTGGGTAGCATTATCGTTTGTGAGAAGCGAGCACGATGTGGTGTTTATTAAAAACATTATTGAGCTGAACGATTGGAAACCGCGTGTGGTTTCTAAAATTGAAAAACCGGAAGCGGTTGAAAATATTGATAAGATTATTGCGGTGTCGGACGGTATTATGGTGGCACGTGGCGACTTAGGCGTGGAAATGCCGATGGAGCAGGTACCTGTTATACAAAAACGCATTGTTAAAAAATGTATTGAAGCCAGCAAGCCTGTAATTATAGCTACGCAAATGATGGAAAGCATGATAGTAAGCCCTGTGCCTACGCGTGCGGAGTTAAACGATATTGCCAATGCGGTAATGGATGGGGCTGATGCGGTCATGCTAAGTGCCGAAACTTCGGTAGGTGCTTACCCGGTTAATGCCATCAGCTATATGCGCAGAACCATTATGGAGGTAGAAACAGGCACCAATGCTCCTTACTTTAAAGGCATGCGCCCTTCGGCCGACAGCGACACTTTTTTATCGGACGAAATATGTTTTACGGCTGTAAGGGTAAGCGACCATTTAAAAGCCGATGCCATAGTAGGTATGACTTTTTCGGGTTACTCGGCCTATAAAATTTCATCGTTCCGTCCTAAAGCCAGTATTTTTATTTTTACCACCAACCCACGTTTGGTTAATACACTGAGTTTGGTTTGGGGTGTAAGGGGCTTTTTATACCGCGAGTTTGAAAGTACTGACGACTCGATGCAGGATGTAAACAACAGCTTATTGCAAGGTGGTTTTATTAAAAAAGGACAGTTGGTTATTAACACCGCCAGTATGCCTATTATTGAACGTAACAGGGTTAATACGATTAAAATATCGGAAATAAAATAAGGGTAAAGTATGAGGAAATATTTTTTATGGATAGGTGTAGCCAGTATGTTATATGCCTGTTCCAAGTCGGATAACAACAGCCAGCCATCGCAAACCATTATAACCAGCGACAGCTCGCAGTACAGCGGTCGCTTAAAAGTAGTTGTGCTTGATGGTACCAATAATAACAATGTTATCAATGGGGCATCGGTATTTTTATACCCTACTTACGAAGACCTGAAACGTAACTTTTATTTAAATACGGTAGTGAGTGCAGGTGGCAATGCCGACTTTGGTTATGTATTGCAGGGCAACTATTATTTAAGGGCTCAAAGCGGCACCAAAAGCGATACGAATGTAGTGCAGGTAATGGGGCAAAAAACCATTACACGTACCATGATAGTACGATAAGTTTTATGGAAACAAATGAACTAATACCAATAGAAAATAAAATAGCCAACAGTGGTTTAATAACCATTGACCTGGAAACGCTGCGTCATAATGGCAAGCGGATAGCCTTTGATATAAAAGACTGGCTTTTCAGGGAAATGATACTAAAGGAAAAAGACTTTAGGGAGTTTGTTAAAAACCACGACTGGACTCAATATGAAAACCAGAATATAGCTTTTTATTGCAGTACGGATGCGCTGGTACCTACCTGGGCTTATATGCTGCTGGCAAGTGCGGTACAACCGTATGCGCATAAATATGTATTTGGCACTTTGGCGGAGTTGGAAACTCAATTGTATACCGATGCCATAGCGCAACTGGATATGAACGAATACACTGATAAGCGTGTAATTATAAAAGGTTGCAGTCAGGATGAATTGCCTGTTACGGCTTATATAACCATAACCAGTAAGCTGCTGCCTGTAGTAAAAAGTTTAATGTATGGCGAGGCCTGCAGCAATGTGCCCGTTTATAAAAAACGATAAAAGATTTGAATGGATAATAAAGTAAAAATTAAACTGGGTAATATAAACAACTTGAGCGATGCCCGTTTTGCAGCCGCAGCCGGTATTGATTATATGGGCTTTTGTTTTGATAATACCAATGTAAATTATATTCCACCTGTAAAAGCACAACAAATTATAGAGTGGACAACAGGCTGTTTTGTTGTAGCTGAATTTGGCCAGCAAAGCCTGCGTGAAATTACTGATATAGTGGAGCTGCTAAACATTGATATAGTGGAGTTGAATAACGACCTGTTACCGGACGATATCAAGGCCATAGACAAGCCTATTATTAAGAAAATAGACATCAGTGCCTGGAGCGCTGAAGCCATCGAAAAACAATTAAATGCGTATGCCGATAAGGTAGATGCTTTTCATTTATACAACAGTGAACACACTACTCAACCCAATGAGGCATGGCTTAAAAACCTGTGTGCTACTTATAAAATTATATGGGGCTTAAATACCAGCTCCGACAATATACCTCACATACTACATACTTATCAACCTTATGCTTTAAACATAACCGGTGGCGATGAAGAAAAAACCGGCATGAAGGACTTTGAGGAACTGAATCTGGTACTGGATGCTTTGGGCATGATGGAGGATTGATGATTGCTGATGTAGGATTTATGAATTATGATTGCAATTAGCTGATAGACGATAGACGATGGTTGATTGCTGATATATGAATTGTGATATCCATCCTAAATCATCCATCAATCCCGATGGCTATAGGGATCTCAAATGTTAGATTGATGAATAATAATAAAGTGTTTAAAGGAATAGTTTATAAGTGCATATTGCTACTGACGGTTTTGCTCACAAGTGAAGCTAAGGCTCAATTTAGTTTAGGTGTTAATGGTATTGACGGAATAGTGGGTTATCAGTATCAAAAGTATAACACAGTAGAGTTGGGTATTGCATATGGAACGAGGGGCACGGATGCTGAATCTCTGTTTTATAGAAATATACATCTTTGTTCTGAAATATTATTAAATGATAAAGGGAGTAATATATATGGACTGAAGGCAGGCTTAACTTACACCTATATTCTTGTAAATGCAGCAGCACAGTTTACCTATTATTCAAACTTTAATCAGTCATCGTTTGTTTTTAGACCGGAAATAGGTTTGACATATATTGGTTTGGTTGACATTAATATTGGGCAAAATTTAGTATTAGCCAGTAATGACCCAATGGGATTAAACGCAACGGTGTTTATTTTAAGATATACCTTAGGAAGTTCAAGTAGAGGAATGTAAGATTCTATTGGCGATGGTAGATTTATGAATTATGAATTATGATGTGGTGGCAAATGATTGATTAATGAGATATACCTTAAATCATACATCAAGAATCATACATCATAAATTACTTATGGTTGTTATGCGAAACACATTATTTATACTCTTATGCTTAATAGTTTCAAGCATGGTACAGGCTCAAAACAGTTGGGTGGGTGTTACATGTGGTATAAACAATGCTTATGTAACGGATAAAAATACCTTTAAGAATAAAATTGGTAAAAACGGATTGGCTGCGGGTATTACGTATCAATATAATTTCAAAAAGAAGTCTGCCATAGGTGTTGCTGTATTTTACTCTCAAAAAGGATTTGGTAATTATTATGTGTTAGGAGATGGATTAGATCCTGTTACAGGAGGAAACGGAATGGTGGGAGCCAACCTTATTTATTTTCAATATGATTATGTAACCATGCCTATCTCTTTTTCTTATACCATCGGCTCAAAGTTTTTTATGTTTACTGCCATTGCTTTAACTCCTTCTTATTTGGTTAACGCAAAAGTGTATGCCGATAATGAAGCGGATAAACCTACTTACACAAATAATGCAAACAAATTGGAGTTAGGCGGACAACTAGAATTAGGGGCGGGTTACAGGTTCAGGAAAAAAATAGATTTGTATATTTCCCTGTCAGGATTCCAAAGCTTTAACGCAGTAAGTAGCTCCAACTACTATCCATTTAGTGAAACAACTAATTATGGTTATAATGCTTCACTAGGCATTAGAAGGGTTTTGGAATTATGAATTATGAATTTTGATTGAGGATATAGGATTTGTGAATTATGATTGCTATTATTAGTTGATAGACATAGTATAGTTAAGTCAGTTATTCTCCCAAATCAAATATCATACATCAAGAATCAGCAATCAGTTTTATCAACTTATCTACCTCACCTGTGTTGTTGTAAATGTGTGTGGAGATACGCAGTGAGTTCAGACCGTTTTCGGGTACCATCCTGATGCGGAATTTATTTTCGAGTGCGGTGTTGTAAAACTTAGCATAGTCAACACCTTTAATTCTAAAGCCATTTACCGCACATCTTGATTGTGCTTCGGTAGGTGTGAGCAGTTCAATCTTATCGCCTAAGGCAAGCAGTTTTTCCTGTGTATAGGTTCCTAAATACTTAATGCGTTCGTGTATGTTTTGTTGCCCTATGGTATTGATAAAATCAATGGCTGCATCTACGCCACGGTATAAACCTACTGATTGGGTGCCGCCAAAATAACGATGTGCAGAGTCGGCATAAGTGCCCATTTCAGGCGGGTTGGCCATCATGTTCCATTTGGCGTTGTCGCTGCCTCCGCCTACAAAATAGGTTTGTAAGGTGTTTTGGAAATCTTTGCGCACATATAAAAAGCCTGTTCCTTTCGGTCCTAACATCCATTTGTGGCAACAGCTTGCATACATATCGCAACCCATTTCGTGTAAGTTAAGTGTTAGCATGCCGGGGCCATGTGCGCCATCAATAAACGAAAAAATATTACGCTCTTTGGCTAATTTACAAATAGCTTCCACCGGTAATATTTGCCCTTGTGTACATGGAATATGTGGTACGGCAATTACTTTGGTTTTTTTAGTAATGAGTGCTTCAATGCGTTGTAAGGTTTCGGCAGCAGTAGGTGCAGGGGTAAATGTTTTTATAACAATGCCATGCAGCTTGCGCCTGTTAAGCCAGGGAAATGCATTGCCCACATGCTCGTGGGTATTCATTATTACTTCATCGCCTTTTTGCAAAGGCAAACCCCAGCACGAAATATTAATACCATCGGTTACATTGTGAGTAAGGGCTATTTCGTTTTCGTTGGCTCCCACAAAAGCAGCCAGCTTAGCACAGGTTTGTTCCCAACCGCCATAGTTGCCTTGCTGGTCCATATCCATCATGCCTTTTTTTACGGCTTCAATAACAGGATAGGGCGAAGGGCCCATGGTGCCGTTATTTAAGTATATAAAATCTTTGGCTAAAGGAAATAATTGCCTTACGGTTTGCCAGTAGTCCTCATCGTTATGGGCAACGCTGGTATTGGCTTTATAAATAGGAGCGGTGCTGTTTAATGCATTTAAACCGTTTACATGTATGCCCGCAAAAAGAGCAGTGGCTGTTGTTTTAATAAAGTTCTTTCTGCTTGTTTTCATACTATGTATTATTTGAAATTAGGTGTTTGTAAAAGGTATGTGGAGACGTTGCATGCAACGTCTCTACCCAATAGACTATCTATTTCTTTTTGGTGGTGTACTTGGTACCCTTGCCTAAAAAGAAATTAAAGGTATCGCTACGTAAACCTAAGCGTAATGTTTCGCTTGGTATTACATCGTTAGGTGCAATATTGCCCAGGTTTACATTGGCACCTACCAGTTTTATAAAATAAGTTTGTTGTGCTTTTTGCGGTGCTTCCCAAATAATCTTTTCGTGCGGAATTTTGGTTAATATCTCTTGTACCAATCCTTCTCTTACCTCGCCACTGCTCCTGTATACACCTACGTTACCGGCCTCGCGTGCTTCGGCTATTACTTTCCATGCTCCGGCTTCAATTTCGGTTTGCATCAGCTCTATCCATTGGTAAGGAGGAATAATTTTTTCTACATCTTTACTCCCCACTTCGCTTAATACGGTTACATATTTGCTTAGCTTTTGTATGTAATCCAATTTAATATCGTGCGGTAACTCCAATGTTCCGTCTGATATTTCGGCATGTGTCAGTTGAAATTTATCTAAAGCTTTTAAATAATCGTCAAATTGGTTTCTTACCAAAAAGGCCTCAAACAAAGTACCACCAAAATAAACTATTACATTGTTGTTTTGGTAAAGTTTAATTTTTTCAATCAGGTTGGGTGTTACTACTGCGGTACCAAACCCTAACTTAACCATGTCTATATAATCGCCCGATACTGATAATAAATCTTCTGCTTCTCGAAAACTAAGCCCTTTATCCATCACCATGTTTATTCCACTTTGGCGAGGTTTTACGGTACGCTCCGGCATCATTTTCAATTTAAAATTCTTCATTTTTATGTTTTATGATTAAGTGTTATTTTATGCTAATTAAAATTCAAATATAGTATTACCTATATAGCTGTCAACCTAATATTACTTAGCTTGTTTGCTGATATTTAACTTACGCTTATATAGATTGATTTTATTTCGTTAGCATATTTGGTTTCCACTACTTTACGTTTAATTTTTTGGGTTGGGGTCATTTCGCCATCTTCCAAAGTAAAAGGCCTGCGTTTTAATGAATAATGTTTTACGCGTTCAAATTTACCCAATGCACTTTCCAAATGTTTTATGTCTTCATCTATCCAGTCTATGATTTCCTGATCGTGTATAAAATCGTCTTCTATTTTAAAAAAGTCTTCCTTTACATTGAACTTTTCTTTTAACTCTTCTCTGCTTGGTACAATAAGCGCGGTTAAATATTCCTGTCTGTCGCCAATTAAAAATATCTGCTCAATCTTGCTCGATTTTAAATATACGTTTTCAATAGGGGTTGGGTATACGTTTTTGCCAAACGAGTTTACAATGATGTTTTTTATCCTGTCGGTTATTTTTAAATAACCTTTTTCAAATTTACCTACATCGCCTGTATGTAACCAACCATCCGCATCAATGGATTTGGCAGTTTCCTCAGGTAAGTTCCAGTAGCCTTTCATTACGTTTAAGCCTCTTACCAGTATTTCTCCTTCAGCCGATTCAAAATCGGGTTTAAACGATTCGTAGTTTTGAATGGTAATTATTTCTTTGGTATCGGCATTTTGAATAGCTACCTCATTACCTTGTCCTATGCGACCCACGGTTCCCCAAACTTGCCTGTTAATTTCGTTGGCACACACAAATGGCGATGTTTCGGTTAAGCCATAACCTTCAATAACCAATATATTCAGGTTGGCAAAAAACTCGCCTACGTGTTGTGGTAATGCACCACCACCGCTTACCATAACATTCATTTTACCGCCTAAGCGGGCTTTTATTTTGGAGTAAACCAACTTTTCGGCCAGGGCCAGTTGCAGGCTTAAAAACAAACCGTTGCTTTTGCCTTGTTCTTTGTTTATCCTGCGTTTTTCACCGGCTTTTAAAGCCCAGTTAAATATTTTAAGCTTAAACCCGCCTGATGAGGTAGCACTTTTACGTACACGCTCTTCTATACGCTCCAGTAAACGCGGAACAGTTAATATAGCACGTGGCTGTACTTCCTGTATATTGGTAGTAAGGGCTTCTAAACTCTGTGCAAAGGCTACTTTAAACCCTTTGTATGTACTGAAGTAATAAGTGCAGGTGCGCTCATATACATGGCAAAGGGGTAGGAACGAAAGGAAAGTAAACTCTTTGGTAACAATGGGCAACAATGAATCGGCCATGACTATATTACTCATAAAGTTGTTATGGGTAAGCATAGCGCCTTTTGGTTTTCCGGTGGTTCCGGAGGTGTACAGCAAACACGATAAATCATCGTAAGTTACTTTTTCCAGTTCCTGTTCAATGAGGTTTTGAATACTGTTATAAATTAAGCGGCCTTCTTCATTTACCTTTTGGTACGAAATAATGTTTTCGCCTTCTGTATCAAAGGCTGTTATAATGGTTTGTAAGCTGGGGCAATTATCCTTTACTTTTTTGAGTCGTTTTAATAAAAAGGGGGTACCTACAAAAATTACTTTCGACTGGGAGTCGTTAATAATGTATTCAATATCGGCCTCTGACGAAGTAGGATAAATAGATACATTGATAATACCTAACTGCATTAATCCTTGATCGAAACAAATATATTCAGGGCAATTTTCAATTAACAGTGCTGCTTTATCGCCTTTGCGTAAACCTATATTATATAAATAAGCTGATATGGCATTTAACTGTTCAAAAACCTGGGCATAGGTTATATCCTCGTACCTGTCTTTTTTCTTTACCTGTAAATAAGTGTCGCCCGGCTTATTAATGTGATTAGCCGTGTGGCGTAAAAAATAATGAAGCGATTTAAAGTTTTTGTATTTCTCTGAAATTATTTCGAACATTTTATAGGATTAAATTTTTATTACTGCGAATAAAAGCCATTTTTTTGAAAGCACAATTGCACAAATTGCAAAACAAAATGAATAATATTGATGAAAATTACTAGTAAAATAAGCATGTTTAGTAGTTTTTTAGCATAAATTAAACCAGGTTGAGCTTTTGGCAAGGTATTTGCAAATTTGGGGTAAGTGACACCACTCTGTAATATTTATACAATAATGGTAGGTTTTATTTTAGTGGTATGGTTTTGTAGTGTATTTTAATTTTATTTTGTATAACAATTTGATCAATAATATTATGTCAGTTAAAACAGTTTTTGCAGTATTAGCCACAAGTATTTTATTTACTTCGTGTGCTGTTCTTAACCAACCGGACTCGGCTGATGATGATTTGTATTACGGTAAATCAACATCAACTAAAAAAGTGAAGATGGTTCCGACTGTTGATTTGGAAAAAATTAAACGCGAAAATCCTTCGCAAATAGATCCGACTAAACCTTCAGGCTATAATAATAATGTTACACCTAATCCAAACGCGGCTGCGGCATATCCTGCCTATAAAGCCAAACAGGATTCGCTGTACCGTTTGCACCCGGAGCTTTCTGGTTATTACCAACCTTACTCAATGCCTCCGTTTAGCTTAAGCGATGAATACAAACGTATAAAAGCAGAACGCAGACAAGCCAGGAGATTGGCCAGAATAAACAACAGAAGATATTATAACAATGGTTGGAATAGCGGTTGGGGTTATAATAATTCGTACTACGGAAATTACGGTTACAATAACTGGAACAATGGTTGGGGATATAACAACTGGAATAGCTTTGGCCCCTCTATAAATTTTGGATGGAATAGCTGGAACGGATGGAACAGTGGAATAGGCTTTGGCTGGAACTTTCCTTTTTATTCGGGTTATAACTCATTTTACAGCCCTTGGAATTATTATGGTTATGGCAATTATTACCAACCGTATTACCCTTATTATCCATCAACACCAAGTGAGTCACATCCTAATCCAAATCCGCCACAGTCGCGCCCGCGTGATGTGGTAGGTTCTAACTTACCTGCTACCAATGGTGGCACGCTGGAAAATCCAAATCCGAATCCGCAACGTGTAACTAATAGTGCAGGAACAGATGTAACTCCTGCTGCCAATCCGCAAACACCGGCAGCTACCAACAGTGGCGGCACTTTAATTAATACACCCAATGGTGTACAGTATATTGCTCCGCGTACTACACAATCTAATCAGGCTTATCCAAGTAACAGTACTTCTGTGGAAAATAGCAGAAGTCAGAATGAATACAGACAGAATAATCCGCAGTATTTTGATAACCCGGCTAATAATAACAATCAGCCACAGCCTAATCCTAATGTGAACAATAACAACTATGTTCCCAGAACAACCGATACCTATCAGCAAAACAACAATAACCAAAACTATCAACCCCGTTTTGTAGAGCCTAGTCGTTCAACTTACCAACCGTCAGCTCCAGCACCTTCTAATTCTGCTCCGAGAGGAGGCAGTGGAGGAGGAGGATCAGCCAGCCCCGGAATGTCACGCCCAAGATAGTTTATCAGATTTAGTTAGATTATAATTCATTATATTTTATATCCATTTTTTAGTATGAAAAAAATAGTTTTAGCAACGTTAAGCGTTATGCTACTGGTAAGTGCTCGTGCACAAAATGAACAGGATGCGCTTAGATATTCGCAAAGTAGTTTGTTTGGCTCAGCAAGGGTACAAGGGGCCGGAGGTGCTTTTGGTGCACTGGGTGCCGACTTAAGCGCCATAGCCATTAACCCCGCAGGCATTGGTTTATACAGACGCAGCGAATTTAGTGGTAGCTTTGGTGTAACGGCTTATTTAACCGACTCTAAATACATTGGAAACAGTGCCACTGAATCAAAAACCAATTTAAACATACCGCAGTTTGGTTTTGTGTTTAACAAAATGAAACAGGGTTTTAATGGCGATGAAACAGAAGGTTTGGTAAGCTACTCGTTTGGTATTGGCATGAATCGACTAAACGATTTTCAACAAAACAATTACTTTACCGGTATTAATACTAAAACAAGTATTGCTGATTATTTTGCAGAGAAAGCTAACGGCAGGTATTTTCCATCCACTGGTTCTTATACAAATGATATAGCCGGAATGGCCTGGAATACTTATATGATTGATAGTATAGGTAATGGAAAATATGGTTCTACTTTCAGGAGTAATAATGATAGCGCTTTCTCTATACGCCAAAGCAATATTAACAAACTAAGCGGGCGCATTAATGAGTGGAATTTTTCAGCAGGTATTAACGTGGCTGACTTTGTATACTTTGGTGCTTCGTTGTTGTTTCAAAATGTAAATTATGAATCGAATAATGTTTTTAAAGAAGTAGTGCTTTCAAAAAGTTCTGCTAATAACAAGTACCAGTCGAGCGATTTTACGAGCAATGTAAAAACGCAGGGAACAGGTGTTGGCGGCAGGTTTGGTGTTATTATAAAACCAAGCGACTATTTTAGAGTAGGAGCCAGCTATACTACAGCGGTAAGGTTAAATTTAAAAGATGAATATAATTATGGCTTAAGCTCTACGGTTAACAACCAGAATTACTTTTTCAATGCAGGAGCCAGAACTGACTTTTTTGAGTACGATGTGGTAACACCGTCAAAGCTTACTTTAAGTGGTGCGCTTATGCATCCTAAATTAGGTTTTATTTCTATTGACTGGGATAGGGTAGATTATACAACAGCCCGCTTAACATCAGGTACTGAAGAGTTTTACAATGCCAACCAACAAATTAAAACCTTGTCAACGGTTGCAAATAATATAAGAATTGGTGCGGAGTTAAAATATAAAGATACTCGTTTCAGAGGTGGTTATGCTACTTATGGCAGTCCGTATAGTTCAACTTCAAATGGTATTGCTATCAGCAATGCTACACAAAGTGTTACGGGTGGTTTAGGCTTTATTTTCCCTTCGGTTGACAGGTATGGTTCTGATTTTTTTATAGACGGAGCCATGGTTTATACCTGGGGTAAAAACTACCAGACTCCGTATGTTTTAAAAGAAATAGGTCAGGTAAATTATAGTGCTGAAACAGCGTTTAATTACATGAACTTTATGGTTACTGCCGGCTTACGCTTTTAATCAGTCAACATAAAACTAATTTTATCTAATTCGTTACCATTGGCCAATATACTTATTGTATGTTGGCCTTTGTAATGTTTACGAGTGGTTAAATTAATAAATGCATGTTTCTTTTTTACTTCAAAAACCTGATTTGGCTGTAAGGTATAAGTACCTATCTGAAATATTTTAGGCAGTTGTTTACCATTGGCTTTGTGGTAATATATATTGTACTCCAGTCTGACCTTTGCATCCTTTTTTTCTAATAATTGTATACCAAAGTTAAACTGTATGGAACCACCAATAGCCACCTTGTTTTTATCGATACTGAAATGAGTGAGCTTTGTTTTTACCTGGTGGTTTAACCCAAATGAGTTCAGTATTTCAGTATGCCCTTTTTTGAGCAATCCACGACTGGCATGTTTTAAAATCCAATCTGTTTCAGCGGATTTGTTTTGCCATTGATTGATGATTTGTAATACTACCTGTGGATGGTCTTTTGAAATATCGTTAATACAATTGGCTACACTGCGCCTTACATATTCCGATTCATCAGTCATCAGGTTATTTAAAATGGGTAGGATGGGTGTAGGATCTTTTTTAAACTCAGGTAAGGCTATAGCCCAAGGTAAACGCGGCCTTACTCCTTCGCTTGCCAAACGCCTTACGTGGTGGTTTTTATGTTTACTCCAAAGCTCATGTTGCTTTAACATTTGCTTAGGGTACTTAATAATAAAGGGTCTTACCGCAAACTCGCTGCTGGAGTATTGGGTAAAATGCTCTAGTGCACTAATGGATGTAGTTAAATCGTTTAAGCCATATACCTCTACAAAATCAGGAAAAACCATGGCTGTAAACCCGGTGAATTGTGTAGCCAGCTTTTTCAAAATGTCTATTTGTTCTGTATAGCTTACAGGCATGGTTTTATGCAGGCTGTTGGTAATATGCCGCATACGCTGTTTCAGTTCTTTATTATCCCAGTCTTTATCAAAAACGGTTTTAATAAAACTATTTTTATCAAATGCTTTATAGTTACCATGTACACCATCAGCCAACTGACTAATGAGTGTTTTGTTATATAAGTTCTTTAAAGGTTCCGGCATTGTTTTATTGAGAATAAATATAATATTATCACCCTTTCAGGGTTTTATTTTGTTTTTAGTTTCGTGTTATTATAATCGTTTTACCCCCTTTGGGGGTTGTAGTTTAGTTATAGGTGGGTATTTTTATTTGCTTCATTTTTTGAGAATGTAAAATTTGTAAGCCTGAAAGGCTGATATGGTTATAATAAAGATAAAAGGTAGCAATAAAACCCTGAAAGGGTGTTATTATTCGTACCATTCAAATAAATATTTTTCGTTGTATTCAATACCAAATTT
>CAYTWI010000073.1:0-18301 GCA_964442045.1 uncultured Bifidobacterium sp. | reverse complement strand
TATTCAATCGGGCAAAAGCCAAAACCAATCCTGCCTGTCCATGTTAATGATTTTGCTCTGTTCTGAAACAGGTATTTTTCATAATTAGCACTCCACAACAAAGCAGCACCGCCCGCCTCAATATACCAATTATTACGTCCTTGCGGTTCTTTATAAGGCTGTACTTCGTCATCATATTGGGCAAAAACAGTTCTGGCTAAACTCAAACAAAGTATTAAAACAATTAATTTATAGCGAAACATGTTGCAAGTATAATTGAAGCAAAGCAGGCTAGAAAATATAATTTTTGCATAGAACCTGTTCCATATAATTAGTTTGGCTTTTTCTGTTGTTTACTTTCGCGTTATAAAGTTATCATTTATATTCGCAGCAGTATGTCAAAACATTTAATTGCTCCCTCTATCCTTTCGGCCAATTTTGCCCAATTAGGAACCGATATTGAAATGATTAATCAAAGCCAGGCTGATTGGTTTCATATTGATGTAATGGACGGGGTATTTGTACCTAATATTTCTTTTGGCTTTCCGGTAATGGTTCCTTTAAAAAAATTAGCCACTAAAACTTTAGATGTTCATTTAATGATAGTACAACCGGAGCGTTATATTACTGATTTTAAAAATGCGGGTGCTAATGTTCTTTCTGTACATTACGAAGCCTGCACCCATTTACACAGAACCATTCATGCTATAAAAGAAGCAGGAATGAAAGCAGGTGTGGCACTTAATCCGCATACTTCTGTTGATTTATTAAAAGATGTAATAGCAGATATTGATTTGGTTTGTATGATGAGTGTAAACCCGGGATTTGGCGGACAAAAATTCATTGAAAATACTTACAGCAAATGTGCTGATTTAAAAAGCTTAATTATTCAGAAAAACAGTTCTTGCTTAATAGAAATTGATGGTGGTGTAAATGATGTTACCGCTCCAAAACTATTGAAAGCGGGTGCAGATGTATTGGTAGCAGGTAATTATGTATTTGCCAGCAACAACCCAACTGAAACTATTGCCAGCTTAAAAGCTTTATAGTTTATTGTTTTAGTATCTTTTTGCTGAGTATTTCATCATTTACTAGTATTTGTATTATATAAATACCTCTTTCAAACAGTGTAGTATTAACGTGTATTTGATTAAACCCTTCGCTTATTTTTTCATTGCTGTTATAGTATTCTTTTCCCATTACATCAGTAATTTTAACCTTAGCAATTCCTGCATTCGAACTATTTAAATCAATAGTTAATTCATTAACAAAAGGATTGGGTAATATATTATTTTCTTGAAAGCCACTATTTAATACTAAAACAGTTTTACTGTATTCAAAAGAACCATCAAAATCTATTTGTTTTAAGCGATAGTATAAGCTAGGTGGCTCTTGGTGAATTAATGAAAAACTATTATCTGCAAATTGGTATTGATTTGTTCTGTTACTGGTTCCATTGCCCTTTACACTGCCAATTTTGGCCCAATCCTTATTATTAAAAGAACGTTCTATTTCAAATTTTTCATTATTTATCTCACTGGCTGATTGCCATGTAAGTGTAATATTTCTACTGTCCTTTTTACCAGTAAAGGAAAGTAATTTCACAGGTAAACCACCACTAGATGTAAACTCTGCTATAAACGCATCAGTTGAACTAATACTAGACAAAGCTGTTTGATGCGCCCCAAAGGTAGCCAAATTAGACGTGGATAATGTGCTACCACATGCATAAATATTACCCGCATAGTCAACACCAAGACTACCTATACCATCACCATTATTTCCTCCAAAATAAGTGGCCCATAAACGGACGCCCAAGCTATTAAATTTAACTACAATACCATCACTACTCCCTCCCAAAACTGTTTGATTAGCTATGCTACTAGCAATATTTGTAGTAGAGGAACTAGCTCCTCCTAAAAATACATTTCCTATATTATCAATAATTATTGACTTAAAATCATCCAGTGAATTTCCTCCATAATAAGTTCCCCAAAGACGTACTCCTAAACTACTGAATTTTGCAATAAAACCATCCTGCCCAGCTGCATATGTTGGCATATGGGCACCAACACTTGCTATATTGGTAGAAGATGTTGTGTGACCACAAATATAAATATCTCCATTGTTATCATTTGTAATATCATTTGGGCCATCTTGTGATGTTCCACCATAATAAGTTCCCCACAACCTAACACCTAACGAATCGAATTTAACCACAAGTCCATCTTCACTACCAATATTAGCATGTGCTACCTGATGTGCCCCGCTTGTAGCAATACCACTAGTTGAGAATGTACCACCACAAGCATACACATTGCCGGTTACATCGGTAACTATTCCGACAATCGCGTCCCAGCCAGTTCCTCCATAATAAGTCCCCCACAATCTTGTACCTGAGGCATTAAATTTAACAATAAATCCATCATAATATAGAACCGCTGCAATGTTTACCTGATGAGCCCCACTTGTGGCTATATTATCAGAAGCATTTGTTAAACCACCCAGATAAACGTTCCCTGTAAAGTCCGTTGTTACAATATAGGCTTCGTCATAGGCACCTCCTCCATAATATGTTCCCCATATTCTTATACCTAAATCATTGAATTTAACTAAAAATGCATCCGATGGAGTACTTGTCCCAGCGCTGCCTTTGGCAGTTTGATGTGCACCACTGGTTGCAATATTAATTGTTGAATTTGTAACTCCACCGGCATAAATATTTTGCCCCTGTTTATCCACCGTTATACTTCTGAACTCATCACTTACAGTTCCACCATAATAAGTTCCCCAAAGGCGTACTCCTGAGCTATTGAATTTAACAATAAAACCGTCATAACTATTACCCCCAAGACTTGCTTGATGAGACCCAATTGTGGCTATATTTGAACTGGAGGATGTACTCCCGCAAACAAATATATTTCCGCTGGTATCAATACTCATATCACTGCCATTTTCACTACCAACTCCTCCATAATATGTACACCATAAAACAGGATCAATAATTAATGTTTGGGTTTGGTTGTATAAATTAGTATGAAAGCTAAAGGTGTTTTCTTCTTGCTGATATTTTACCTCTACATTTGCTCCGTTTTCTGCCATATAACTAATTGGTATTCTTTCTTCTAAATTACCAAAGGCTGTACCCAATATTATCTTGTCATTTTCTATACTGGCTTTGTTGTTTCCTATGTATTGCCATTTTATCTGGTTGGCATCTGTTCCCGGATGTATTATAAAATTGTATTTGGGTTTATCATTTTGGTCCAATACAAACTCCAAGTCGATACCTTGATATAAGTTTTTATAAATTACTTTCTGATAGGTTTTCACAAAAGTTACGCCCTCTTCATTAGTACCTGTTGTATAATAATTGGTATAGCCTGTATTGGCTTGTTCGGCCACTATGATAGGCTTGGCGTTGGCTCCTATAAATTCAATGTCTATTCTATGGAAATGATAGGTAATATCTTCTTGTAGAGTTTTGAATTTTTCAGGAATATTTTGTTCCTTGTCAATTTCGCTTTTTGCTTTTGGTTTTCTTTCTATACTATAGGTATCGTAACTAAATCCATTGGCTCTTAATTGTACATTTAGACCATTGCCATTATATAAAAATTTCACAAATGGATTAAGATTATTATTTTGATCTATTATTTGACCTTTGTTTTCAATATACCCTGCTGATTGATTAAAGGGTTTGTTAATTGACTTAACTTGTAGGCTGTATAATAAAAAAAGAATACAGATTAAGTATGTTTTTTTCATAGACTTATTTGTTTAACAAACAATTATAATACTATTACCCCGTTTCAACAATTTGTTTTTTGATTATATTATAGATAAGCAATTACTATATATTATTTAAAAGTAATACTGGCAGTATTCAAAATCTTGGTTAAATTGCCTTCCTTTATTGAAAATAATATGAGTAAACTTCCTATCATAGGTATAACCATTGGCGATGTAAATTCCATTGCTCCCGAAATTGTAATTAAAACCCTTAGTGACCCTCGTATTTGCGACTATTGTACTCCTGTTATCTACGCCTCGCCCAAAATTATCGGGTATTGGAAAAAGGTAATTGGCTTACCTGATTTTTTCGTAAACATTGTTAAAAGCACAGAGCAGCTAAATACTAAAAAGGTTAATTTAATTAGTTGCTGGGAGGAGGAAGTTGAAATAAAAATGGGCGAAGCCAATACCACAGGAGGTAAATATGCTT
This sequence comes from uncultured Bifidobacterium sp., assembly GCA_964442045.1. Classification (GTDB taxonomy): domain Bacteria; phylum Bacteroidota; class Bacteroidia; order UKL13-3; family UKL13-3; genus JAAFJM01. The sequence goes on along the minus strand of CAYTWI010000073.1, from coordinate 14,097 downwards.
TTAAAAGTTTGGAATGGGCTACCCGCGATTTAAAGGAAGGTAAACTGGACGGACTGATTACAGCCCCGTTAAATAAAAACCAGGTAAACAGTGAATTGCTTCCTTTTAAAGGCCACACTGAATATTTAGCACATGAATTAGGTAGCCATAACTTTTTAATGTTATTGGTTTGCGAAGAATTAAAAGTAGGTTTGGTAACAGGCCACTTACCTATTAAAGAAGTAGCAGCTAAACTAAGCACTGACTTAATCCTGAAAAAAATAAAGTTATTAAATGAATCTCTTAAAAACGATTTTAATTGCCCCAAACCTAAAATAGCCGTATTAGGTCTTAACCCACATGCAGGTGACAATGGTTTAATAGGTAATGAAGAAAAAGAAATTATTATTCCTGCTGTAAATGCGGCACAAGCTGAAGGCATTGTTGCTTTTGGCCCTTATCCTGCTGACGGTTTTTTTGGCGCTAAACAATATGAGAAATTTGATGCTGTATTAGCTATGTACCACGACCAGGGATTAATACCTTTTAAATATTTTGCCTTTACTGACGGTGTAAACTATACTGCGGGTCTTAAAGTGGTGAGAACATCGCCTGACCATGGCACTGCTTACGACATTGCCGGCAAGGGAACTGCCGATGAAAGCAGCATGCGTAATGCTCTTTATTTGGCTTTGGATATTATTGCCCGAAGAACCGACAATGCAAGTCTAAAAGCAAACCCATTAGCTTTTCAACAATTTAAACGAGAACGCTTTAGAATGGATTTTTAATGTAAAAAACTATACGTATTAAATTATAAAAACATGATTTATGTTTTATTTAGTACGCTTTTAATACTCGATATTGCATTCATTATCTATTACTAAATGACAAAAATTAAATTCGACAACAAGAACCCTGAATTCTTTAACATTTTAAAACAACGTGTTGAAAGTTACTTTGAGTCAAAAAACATTAAATCAACAGGCAACTATAAACTCTACAGCAAAACGGCTATACTACTAACAGCCTTAGCATTGATTTATATTGTATTGGTATTTTTTACTCCGGAATCGGTTATTTTAAATGTAGCTTTATGTATAGTGCTTGGTGTAGACTTAGCTGCTATTGGTTTTAACGTTATGCACGATGGTGCACATGGAAGTTACTCCACAAAAAAATGGGTTAATGAAGCTATGAGTTATTCCCTCAATGTAATGGGCGGAAGCAGTTACTTATGGAAACAAAAACACAATATTAACCATCACTCTTATACCAATATTGAAGGTATGGATGATGATATTGACATTAAACCTTTTATCAGAGTGCATGCTGACCAGGATGGTAAATGGTATCACCGTTTTCAGCATATTTATGGTTTATTACTTTACGGTTTAACTTATTTATTCTGGGTATTTTTAAATGATTTTAAAAAATACTTTGCCAGCCGTATTTCTGATTATACTCCTTTACGTAAAATGGACTTAAAAGAACACTTTATATTCTGGATTACTAAAATAGGTTATATAGGTTTATTCTTAGTATTGCCTATATTTTTTGCAGGTTTGGTACCCACTATTATTGGTTATTTAATTACTGTTTTTGTATGCGGTTTAGTCATTGCTGTTGTGTTTCAATTAGCACATATTTTAGAAGATATGGACTTTGTAGATACTAACGGAACTTCAATGAAAATTGAAACGGAGTGGGCTATTCATCAAATAAACACCACTGCCAACTTTGCTACCAAAAGCCGTTCTATGACCTGGTTATTAGGTGGCTTAAACTTCCAAATTGAACACCATTTATTTCCGCGTATAAGTCATATACATTACCCTCAGATACATAAAATTGTAAAGCAGGCTTGTGAGGAATTTAATATTACTTATAAAGAATTTCCTACGGTAGCCAGTGCTGTTCGCTCACACTTAATGCATTTAAAAGCAATGGGTGTAGCACCAAGTGTAGTGGTAGCATAACAATAAAAAAAATATACAACAGCCTATAACTTTTAGTTGTAGGCTGTTTTTATTTTACTCTTTTAATAATAACAATTCTTCATGCCGGAAATTATACTTATTAATAAAAACACATTGTTCACCCATTGCAAAAACATTTTGTTGCAACATATTGCTGATGGTGAAAAGGCTATGCAGGAAGCACAGGAAGCTGCCAATAGTGAAGAAAAAAGCAGCATGGGCGACAAATATGAAACAGGCAGGGCTATGAGTCAGCTGGCGAGAGATATGAATGCAAGCCAGGTTGTTAAGAACAAAGAGGAGTTAACAACTCTTTTAAAATTAGAAAATACGCCAGTAGGCAAGCAGGTAAATATGGGTTCAATAGTCTATTGTGACTCTAAATTGTTTTATGTAAGTATTGCGTTGGGCCAGGTAAATATGGAAGGCCAGACAGTAACTGTTATATCTGGGAAAGCACCTTTGGCAAAAGCTATGCTCGGCAAACAAATTGGTGAGAGCTTTACTTTTAATAACAATACTTTTAACATACACCATATTGCATAAAAAAACTACTTAGGTTTCCAGTCTAAGTAGTTTTTTATATGAGTATAAATATTAACTATTCTACAACTATTTTCTTAACAATTGCTTTTTCATCAATATTTGCTTTTAATATATAAATTCCTTTTTGTGCAATTTGTAAAGTATTTGTTTTGTCTAATTTATCTGCAGCCACTAATTTACCTGTTACATCAAACAACTCATAAGTTGCATTGTGTAAGTCATTGGTTGTATTAATGTAAATGGCTCCGTTTGATGGGTTTGGATAAATAACAAAATTTACATTGGAGACTTCGCGAACCGATACACTTTTTTCAATTTTAAAAACAGCACTGCTATCCTTTAAACTACCATTTACTTCGGTTAAGTAAACTCTGGCATTGTTGGCATTTACATTAGGTACAGCAATAGAGAAACTATCTTTACCTGCTGCTTCTTTGATTGACCAAAGCAATGTAGAACCATCTTTTAAATCAATTGTAATTGAGTCAACATAGGTACTTTGCCATGTAATGTATTTATTGTCGTTACCTCTCCAAATATCAGCAGCTACAGGAGTTAATAATTTTAACGTTGGCACACTGATAGTAAAGTTTGCATTACTCAAATCGCTGATTGAATTATCAGTCGCTGAAACCTTAATTTTTGCAGTACTGGTAGCTACTGCAGGTACTGTCCATAAGTAAGAACCTGTAGCTGCATTTACTGAATCAATAAAAGTAAAGTCTGCTCCGTTGCTGGTATATTCTAATTTTACTTTGCCTGTTATATTTGCTGCCAACCATGTAACAGGTATTGTTTTGCCTGCTATTAAGTTTTCGCCACCATTAGGCGCATTTACAGTTAATACTTTGCCCGGTATTAAAGTCATTGTTTTAAAGTCAATCAGATTAGCCCAGCCAGGGTTGTCAATAAAAGGATTTCTATTGTGTTGCACTGAGGCAATATATTCATGGCGCGCAATTTCTTCTTCACTTGGTGGATCTTGTTGGTGCCATTTTAATAATACGGCTAAGCCTTGATTAGACGGTAAACTCCAGTTGTTTCCATTTATACCGTTATAACAAACTGACATGTAAAATAAAGCACGTGCTAAATCGCCTTTTTGTTCGTCTTTAGGCTCATATACGGTATTGTTATTGGCATCTTTACCTAATTTGCCTTTACCTGTTGGCGAAGTTGATGTGACAGTTACACACTCCCCAAAAGGATTGTTGGAACGGGGTCCGTTGGCATTAATCTGATCGGCAGGAAATAAATTATGTTGGTCGTTATACTCAGGTAACTCTAAATTACTCGGGCTACGCGGCCAGTTTGGATTTTGTGCAGTGGTATTACTAGGCATGGTGCTTTGTGCACGTGTATGTTCCCTGGTTAATATTCCAGTGCTACTACTTGCATTCCATACAAATGGCTCGTTGTATACATAGGCAATGCCTGTATAAACGCAGTTCACTACTTTTTTACCTTGTATGGTATCTCTGGTTAAAAAATTATTGATTAAGGTAGTAATGTAGTTGCTATAAAAAATAGTATCGTGTGGATTCACTTTAGCACTTAAATCTGCTATAAAAGTAGGAGCACTTGTATTGATACTGTTGTAATAGCTGCCTGCATTCCCCGCCAATGATTGAACCGAAGATGAAGTAAAGTTACTGGTTAAATAGTTTTCGTAAGTTGAGGGGCCATTAAACGCAAAAGCAGCAAAGGTGTAGTTATTGTTTGCTAAAATATAAGTAGGTTTAAATGAGCCCGCTTTACCAATATAGGCTACTTGTGCAGCACCTATATAATCACCTTTTTGGTATGTTTGTCCGTCAACAGGAACTTCTGTTATGGTTCCGTTACGTTTACGCAATACTATATAGTTTTCGGTTGAAGTAGCTGTATCGGCCAATATAACATTCAAACCATATGCAGTAACATTGCTAAAGCTAACTGATACCGGTTTAAATAAAGGTTCTGTAGCAAGGCTACCTGCAATACCATATAGGTTTATACTAAATTGTTGTTTGTCTACATCGTTGTTAAAAATATTGATAGCTGCTAACCTGCTTCCATTACCACTTGTATTAAGGGTACAATTAATTAGCATTGAATCTTTTGAAGCTACTTTAATAGGAAATGTATTTGTAACTGCATATACTGAAGCACTATTACCACTAAAATTAATACTATCAATTACTAAAGTATCGGCTGAGCCAACATTTTTAACTTTAAAGGTAAAATTAGCAGCGTTACCTACGGTATAATCGCCATTGTTACCAATAACTCCACTGTTGCCACTAACTTGTATAGTTGGTGTTGCTGCAATAGGAGCTGCTGTAATTAATACACTATCCAGCGCCATATTGCCACCCGGTACTGAAGCACTACCACCTGCTAATTTGGTGGTGAAGTAAAACCTTACAAAACGGGTTGTTTGTTTTAAAACATCAGTATATTTACCATTTGTAAAATTGGTTGTTGTAGTTGATTTTGAGGTGACTGAACGCACTATTGACCACGTTGCCCCATTATCACTTTCCTGAATATCAAACTGGCCACCCCAGGGATTTCCTGCATTTTGGGGGCTTAAATAATAACTTAATGTACCCGGTTTATCAGCTACATTAATCACTACATTTTCACCTGTAGCATCCAACCTGCATGAAATAGCATCGCCTACTCCAAAAGCGTAAGTAGTGTTACCATTGGTACCCAGGTTTAATGTCCATCCCGTTGGTGGTGTTGTGCTGCTGGGTGAAGAAAAATTCCAACCTGTTGGCAGTAATGCTTGTGCTTGCGAAGCAATTATTGCCAGGCAAAAACTAATGTTTATTATAATTTTTTTTAACATATTTTGCTGTTTAAATAGCTTCGCAATATATTGTATTTTATTTTTATATCGTGTTACTATAGTGTAAATTATAGATTAATGTCTCCAAAAATGCATTAATTTAAATTTGCTGTTATATTGCATTAACTGAACATGAAAGAAGAACTTTTGCATTTTATATGGCAGAGCAAAATATTAGCGAAGCAAAACTTACTACTAAGCAATTCTCAAAGTATTGAAATAATTAACCCGGGGCAATTAAACAAAGATGCAGGTCCTGATTTTTTTAATGCACAAATAAGAGTAGACAATACTATTTTGGTGGGCAATATTGAAATTCATATAAAAGCCAGCGATTGGCTAAACCATAAACATAGTGGTGACAAAAAATATGACAATGTAATTCTGCACGTGGTTTTTGAAAATGACAAGGTTATTTACGATTCTACCAATGAACCTTTTTTAACGCTTGAACTTAAACCTCTTTTACCTCCATCGCTTTTAAGCAAATACGCTATACTTCAACAACGAAAACAAGAAATTCCGTGTAAGCCTATTTTTGTTTTACCCGATGATTTTAAACTGAATACATGGTTAAACAGATTGGTAGTGGAGCGACTGGAAAGTAAATGCGAGCGAATAGAACTGCTACTGCAAGCTACTAATAATAATTGGGAGCAAACTTTTTACATTATTACAGCCCGTTACTTTGGACAAAAAGTAAATGAACAGGCTTTTGAATGGGTTGCTCAGAATCTGCCTCTAGCAGTAATAGCCAAACATAAAGATAAATTAAGCCACATAGAAGCTTTGGTATTAGGAACAGCAGGTTTTATGGATAAAAAACTGAATGACGATTACCTTCGTTTCCTCCAGTCGGAATATACGTTTTTAAAAAAGAAGTATAACTTAATCAGTCTGGATGCTTCTGTCTGGAAATTTGGGAAAACAAGACCAAGTAATTTTCCAACTATACGACTCATGCAATTCGCTGCTTTATTATACCAAAGCAGTCATTTGTTTTCAAAAATTTTAGAAGCTGAATCTGTTAATGACCTGATTAACTTGTATAGGTTAAAGCATTTACATCTTATCCATTTATCGGAACTAAGCAATCACGATTTTGATGATTTAAAAACTGATTTGGGCAAAGCGGCTATTAATACTTTACTTATTAATGCGGTAATACCTATTGTTTTTTTATATGGTAAGTTACGCTTTGATGAAGAAAAAAGCCAGAAAGCTTTAAACTGGCTGGAGGAATTACAACCTGAGAAAAACAATATTGTAACGTTTTGGGCTAACTTAAATTTAAAAACGACCAATGCTTTACAAACCCAGGCATTATTACAATTAAAAAATGAATATTGCGCTAATCAAAAATGCTTACAATGTGCCATTGGTTACAGTGTATTAAACAATACTCACACTCTATGATAAAATCCTTTTTGTTACTGTTTCTGTTGTACTTTACTGCTATTGGCTTGTATGCTCAAAAAACAGTCAGGTTTATTAATACCAGAAGCCATGAGGTAATTGAAGCCAGTATTGGGCAAACATTAAGTGTGCAATACCTTGCTTATAACAACCAACTGTTTCACTTTAAAAATGTAATTACTGATATAACTGATAGCAGTATAACATTGGGAACTATAAACGATACTCAAATAGAGTGGGTTCAGAAATTAAGCGGAAAATATGATGCTACTTACAGAATTATTTTATTGAAGGATATTGTTTCATTCAGACGTGTTACTGCAGGTAGAATTATAGCTAAATCGTTATTGTCAACATCTATACTGGTGGCAACTTATGTTGGCGGTATTGATTTATTCAGATACAATAAAATAGGATTTTGGGAAACGCTGGGTATATCAATAGGAATTGGTATTACCACAACGGCAATTACTGCTTTTACACTACCCGAAAACCCCAAATATAAGTTAGCTGACGGTTGGGTTGTAATAGTAAAATAAGAATATTAACTAAGCAATATAAGCACTCATTTCTTGGCACATTCTTTTGGCTTCTGCTTGTGCTTCTTCGGCAAAATTGGTTCCGTTGCCGGCATATATAATACTGCGTGAAGCATTTATTAATAAGCCTATATCGCTGTTCATTCCATACTTAACTACTTCTGCTAAACTACCTCCTTGCGCACCTACGCCCGGTACCAGCAAAAAGTGATTGGCTGCATGTTTTCGTATAGTAATAAAATCCTGTGGTTTGGTGGCTCCTACCACAAACATTAAGTTGTTATCTGTACCCAACTTGCATGTGTTTTTAATTACGTGCTCGTATAAAAACTCATCGTTTATTTTTTGTTGCTCATAGTCGGCACTACCGGGATTACTTGTTAATGCCAGTACTATGCCCCACTTGTTTTTATATTCAAAAAACGGTGCTAAGCTATCGTTGCCCATGTACGGAGCCAATGTAATGGCATCAAAACTCATGTTTTCAAAAAAAGCTTTGGCATACATGTTACTGGTATTACCTATATCTCCTCTTTTGGCATCGGCAATGGTTAATATATCAGCCGGAATTTCGGCCAATGTTTTAGCCATGCTTTGCCAGCCTTTTATCCCATTGGCTTCGTAAAATGCGGTATTTATTTTATAGCAAACACAATAATCTTTGGTAGCAGCTATAATGGCTTTATTAAATTCAAATATGGGGTCTTCGGTCTCTAATAAATGGGTTGGAATTTTTGACAAATCGGTGTCTAAACCTATACACAAAAAATTTCTTTTTGCTTTTATTTGATTAATAAGCTCTTGTTTGGTCACAAAAAATGGTGTTAAGTATTAAAATAAAAAGTTGAGTTCAAAGATAAGATTATGCATGCTTTTTCCTTGATTAGCGGGTGTAATATTAGGTAATAAACCATTATTTATATTCACAAAACCGTATTTAAGCATGGTTTGTATGGCTATATGCCCTAACCTGTAATGATACCCTGCGCATGCCAATACATCATAATCAATTAATTTAGGTGGTTTTGATTCGGGTAAATTAAAAGTGTTCTTGTATAAAGCAGAACTGAGCAAATAAGAAAATTGAGGTCCCACCATAATTTTATGATCTTCGTTTTTGGTCAGGTTAAAAAATAAATATACCGGCACATCTAAATATATTAATCGAATAGAGGAATAATTAGTATCGTTGGCTTCGTAGTTACTACCTCTAAAGCTACCGTTTAACTCTATTTGAAAACCCCATTTTTCACTTTTAAACTTCCTGCGAATATAGGCTCCCCCACTTAAACCAATTTTCATGGTATTCTGTGCATTCTCTTCACCGTTAATAGTACTAGCTAATACACCTAGTTTTAACCCTAATTTATATTTACCATCGGGCATTGGCAATACATCTGTTACTTCTTCTTCATCAAGGGTTGAATCTATTACTTCCGTATTTTGGGCATATACTAACTGCCCAATAAATAAGGAAAAAATTACTATGGTTATTTTATTTATTACTGACATATGCTTTCAACAAAAATAATTTAATTACGCATTCCTTTTCCTAAAATATTCTTAAGGCGAACATATTTAAAAATAAAATTGGCTTTATTTGCTGCCAAGCATGAAAAATTTTATCCGTAAAAGAATTGCATCATTCAAACCTGCACTCAATGGTATTATATGGCTTTTCAGTAATGAAGGAAATGCCATGGTTCATTTATTTGCCGCCTTTGTGGTAATAATTGCTGGCTGGTTTTTTGAGTTAAATGCTATTGAATGGATTATTATAACATTAACCATTTCTGCCGTAATAGCTGCCGAAGCTTTTAATACAGCTATAGAAAAGACTATTGATTTATTACATCCGCAAAAACATGCTAAAGCTGGATTGGTAAAAGACTTAGCTGCTGCCGGTGTTTTAATTACTTCTGTTGCGGCTATTATTGTAGGAGCTTTGATTTTTGTTCCTAAAATTTAAAAACTATCTATACATTCCATCAAATACGGAATAAATATGGCCGCTATTTGCATCTAAAATTACGTAAGAACCACCACCTAGCATTTCAACCTTCCATACTAATTTATAGCTATTTGGTGTTTCTATTGTACTTGTATCTTGATAAGAATACCCCAATTGATAGGATAAGCATCCATCATAAAAAACTTGTTCTCTTTTAGCAATTTCAATGGCCTTTTGATAATTGATATTTTTAGCCATATTAGCTTGAATGGCTACTTTAGGTGTATAATCTTGACAATATAAACCTTTGTCCTTTTTGGCTTTGTATAAACCATAACTACTGCCAAAACATATTAATCCTTTGTAAAAGTAATTACAAGTCATCCCTATTTGGTATTCATCATCAATAACACTTATTACTTGTAATTCAGGGTACTTTGCTAATGTATCAAGCAATTGTGGTGCTGCTTTTAAACAGCTTATATCCACTAAATGATTGGCTCCTTTTATCTCAATGTCGCCAGTACATAAAGGTATATCTTTTCTGCAAGACTGGCACATACCAATAATCGCAATGAATGCAATAGTAAATGGAACAAAAATTACTCTCATAAATTTAACTTTATTGATTAGACAACATTAAAAATAAATTATCTTAAAATTTAATTTATTGTTCTTCTAACTTATCCACGTTGGGGTCTTTAATTTTATCTTCTTTTTTTATTCCTCCCAATATTTCAATATTTATTCCATCGCTTAAGCCTGTTTGTATAAATCGTTTTTCAAATACCTGTGGTACGGTTTCTACTTCAACAAATGTTTTACCATTTTCAAATTGCAAAACGGCTTCAGGTAAGCTCATCACTTTGTTGCGTTTAGCTAAAACTATATCAGCAGTACTGCTATAACCTGCACGTAAGAACACGCCTTTTTGCAAATTTACTTTGGCTTTAATCTGGAACTGAATGGCCCCATTTTCCTTTACTCCTTTGGGTGCTATGTATTCTAAATTGGCATCAAACTTAAAGGTATCCAATGCACCTATGGTTAGTATTAATGACATGCCGGGCTTTATTTTTCCTACTTCGCTTTCATCTACCTTGCCATCAAAAATCATTTCACCCATATCGGCTATTGAAGCTATGGTAGTTCCTTCATTAAAGTTATTACTTTCTATTACACTACCGCCTTCTTTAACGGGTATATCTAGTATCATTCCGTCTATAGTGCTACGCACAATGGTATTGGTTACTTTACCACCCGATTTGCTTACGCCTTCTTTTATTAAAGCTATATTATTTTCGGCTGCTTCTAACTCTTCGCTGGCATTTTTATAGGCCAAAGCAAAGGGTTGAAACTCCGATAAGGAAACCATTTTCTGGTCATATAATTTCTGGTATCTGTCAAAATCTATTTTGGCATTATCTAAAGCCAATTTAGCACGGGTAATTCTGCTTTCGGCATTGGCTAAATTGATCATATTGGGTATAATTTTTATACGAGCTATCATATCGCCTTTACTCACATGGGTGCCTGCTACCACGTAAATTTTTTCAATGATACCTGATACTTGTGGCTTGATATTAATTTCTCTGCGCGGCACTATACTACCTGTTGCCAAGGTTTTTTTAACTATATCTGTTTCGCTGGCCTGAATAGTTTTAAACACTACAGGCTTTTCCTGGTTTTTTGCATACAGGTAATAAATGGTGTACACAAACAATGCTCCTAATGCTACAAATACTAATGTCTTTATTATTCTTTTCATATTTTTGCTAATCGCTTCTAATAATTTATTCCGTTCTCAATGCTTCTACCGGACTTATTGATATGGCTTTCCGTGCAGGAATAATACCCGCCAGTGCACCTGAAATAACCAGTATGACTAATGCTTTTAAAGCAATAACTATGTCAACTCCGGGGTTTTGAAACATGCCTGTTTCTTGTCCTTTTATAGCTGCATTCACTGCTTCTAAAGTAAATACTCCACACACTAATCCAACGTAACCGGCTATTGCTGTTAATACTATACTTTCAGATACTACCTGACTCATGATGTTTAAGGGCGAAGCACCTATGGCTCTGCGCACACCTATTTCTTTGGTTCGCTCTTTTACTATAATGAGCATAATATTACTTACACCTATTACACCGGCCAGCAGGGTTCCTACACCTACTATCCAAACCAATAATTCTATGCCCCTGAATAAACCCATTAACTTTTGAAACTCTTTTTCGCTATTCCAACTGCCAATGGCTCTGTCGTCTTCGGGGGCAATGTTATGACGTTGTTTTAAAATGGTTTTTATTTTTTCTTCTACTAATGAAGCTGGTATGTTGTCTTTTGCGGTAAGTGTAAACCAACCTATTTTACCGCCAAAATTAAATGCATTTTGAAAGGTAGTGAATGGGACATAAATGGTTTGCATTTTCTCCTGTGCATCGTCTCCTGAATTATCGGCCCTTATGGTTCCTATTACTTTAAAATAAACACCATTAATCTGTATGTATTTTTCTAATGGGTATTCGTTTTTTGGAAATAATATTTCTACTACACGTTGTGCTATTACGCATACTTTTCTTCGTTCTTTTATATCTAACTCATTTAAAAAACGTCCGTTTGTTATTTTAAATGTTTGTACCAAACGCGTATCGGGATAGTCACCCCTAACAGTAAAGGCTCCTGTATATTTGTTCCTGCTTACATTGTTCTCTCCTCTGTATCCGCCCAATTGTGCAGCAGGTGCTATTACACCAAGCTCGGGTACATTATCTTTAATAGCTTGTACATCTTCAACCTTAAAATCAAAATTACGGCCACGCGGTAAACCTTTGTAAGCTACTGATGTATTTTGGGTCCACATATAAACCGCATTTTTAGCGGAACCGCCAAACATAAAAGTAACTCCATTTTCTAAACCATTGCCTGAGCCCAACATAATAATCAACATAAATATACCCCAAAACACACCGAATGCAGTGAGCATGGTTCTTAGTTTGTTTTTACTAAGTGTTTGGTATATTTCGTTTATTTTATCCATTTATGTTTTAGTCTGCTCTTAATGCTTCGATAGGTTGAATTTTAGCGGCTCGCCTTGCAGGGAAAAAACCTGCTAAAAAACCTGCAAATATTAATACTGCCAGCGCTTGTAATACCACACTTAAACTTACTTCGGGTTTTCGGAAATAATCGCTATCGGGCATATATTTTTGGGCTAATTCTAATAGACCTATGCCTAACATCATACCTACATAACCTGATACGGCTGTAATAAAAATACTTTCCTGTATAACCAATGAAATAATACTTACTGGTGTGGCGCCAAGGGCTTTGCGAATGCCTATTTCTTTGGTTCGCTCTTTTACCACTATCATCATTATATTGCTTACACCTACTATACCTGCTATTAAAGTTCCAATACCTATAATCCAAACGAAAAGCTGTATACCATTAATTAAACCCATGATACGTTTAAACTCCACTATATTATTCCATACAAAAACGGCTTTCTGGTCTTGCGGGTCAAAGTGATGGCGTTGAGCTAACAGTTTTTGAACTTCGGCACGTGTTACTTCGCTTTCGTTCATATTACTTTCGGGCAGTGTAAATACTATTTGGTCTACTTTATTATCGTTACCAAATACGCGTTGCGAGGTGCTAATGGGTATATAGGCTCTCCTGTTATCGTCAGGGCCTCCTGCATCTTTAAATACGCCTATTACTTTAAATGGTATATTGTTTATATTGATATTCTGGTTGAGCGGTTCTTCTGTTTTAAATAATTCATCTACTACCTGGTTACCTATACAGCATACTTTCCTGCATTCTTTTATATCTAAATCGTTTACGAAACGCCCCTTTAACACTTCTATTTTTTCAGCATAAACCATGTCGTAACTGCAACCTTTTGTACTGAAACTTCCGTAACGGTTTTTATAATTAAACTGGTTTATATCCCACAGCTGCAGCCGTGGCGACAGATGTTCAATAGATGTTACGCTTTTATGAATGGCTTCGTAATCCTGATTGGTTAACTTTATATCTCGACCTGATTGCATGCCATCAAAAGCAAGGGAAGTTCTGCCATTGTTAAACCATATACTGTTTACAGCATCTCGCGAAAACTGGAACTTAACTCCATTGCCTAATCCGTTACCTGTTCCCAACAAAACAATAAGCATAAAAATACCCCAGGCTACACTAAACCCTGTAAGGAAGGTACGAAGCCTGTTTTTGCGAATGGTCGCAAATATTTCCTGCCATTTGTCTATGTCGAACATATTTAATTTAAATATATGAATTTCAAGCTATAGTATCAATCCATCTTTAAGCCTTATGGTTCTGTCTGTCATTTCAGCTATATCGTGTTCATGAGTAACTATTACCACGGTAATACCTGTTTTATTTATTTCTTTTAAAAGGCTCATTACTTCGTAACTGGTTTGTGTATCCAATGCTCCTGTAGGCTCATCGGCCAGTATCATTTTGGGTTGTGCAATTAATGCTCTGGCAATTGCCACACGCTGTTTCTGCCCCCCGCTCATTTCGTTGGGCATGTGTTCGGCCCATTGTTTTAATCCCACTTTATCCAGGTATTCTAAAGCTAACTCATTGCGTTTTTTCCTGCTTACTTTTTGGTAATACAGCGGCAATGAAACATTTTCCATTGCATTTTTGAACGATATTAAATTAAATGACTGGAATACAAAACCAATGTACTGGTTACGCAACTGAGCTGCTTTGGTTTCGTTTAAATGCTGAATTAAGGTGCCTCCTAAGCGGTATTCTCCGCTGTCGTAACTATCTAAAATGCCTAAAATATTTAAAAGTGTGGATTTGCCGCTACCTGA
>CAYTWI010000072.1:277-18667 GCA_964442045.1 uncultured Bifidobacterium sp. | reverse complement strand
CATAAACTACCGTGTTTCCGACACTAAAATCTGGCGATTTAACTGATGCTCTTAAAGGCTCAAGCACTTTAAATTCACCAAAAATATCAACCAACTCAGGCCCTTCAATGGCGGTTTCTTTTTTACACGATGATATAGCTATCAAAGTAAATAGGGCTATGTATAATATATTTTTCATGTATGTTTTTTTAAAAGAATAAGTTATAAAGAACAGCTAATTTGTTAATATTATATTGGTTATCGGCCAATAATTTATTGTTCCAATCAGCTTGCTGATATTGAACTTTTAAACAATTGTTTTTGCCAAATTGATAATTAATCCCGCCCAACAAAATGGTTTCTTGTAAATCGGCATTAAATGATTTGTAGAAAATAATTTCATTGTATGAATTACGTTGCGCCAAGAACTCATTTCCTTTTGCATTTAATAAAATACCGGCTAACTGAATTTCAAGATTTGGAATAATTTCATACTCGGCACCTACTTTTATTTGTGTTGATTTTAAATCAATTTTATCAATGCCTTCAGTTCCTGTTCTGCTAGTATTTTGTTGTTTTACAAAAACACCAACATGTACTTTCTTTTTACCTTTATAAAGTTCATTCACTCCTAAATCAACCATTATTTCTAAGTTAGTAAAATCTCTTAAAGCAGTGGTTCCTTGTCCAGTAATTTCGTTATAAACAGCTGCACTTCCATTTACTTTTAGCAAGTTTTTATTACTATGATTCCAACCAAACCTTACATCGGCACCTTGGCGATTTGGTGTTGCTTTTCCATAAGGTAACATATTTTCGTAAGCAGGGTTATAATCTCTTAAATTAGGACTCAAAAACATATTGTAATAATTACCATCTGTTAAAACCGAAAGAATAGTTACAGGTCTTGCCGATTCGCGGTTAGTATAATAAGGATATTCGCTGGCAATGGCATTAAAATCAACTCTTCTGCTTTGCGCGCCCACACTTCTAAAAGTAGTTTCAACACTGCGAAGATTAACGCCAATATTCCAAGTACTTTTTTTGTTTTGAACTTGAATACCTCCATCCATAAACATACCATCTTTAACCGTTGGTGCGTTAGCCATGTTTTTAAAATTCACATTCGATTGACCAAACTCGCCACCTAAATCAATTTTGTAATTATTCAGCACTAAATTTTCTTTTATTTCAAATGCATTTACGCTATTGTTAAATAGAGCATTGCTGAACATAGCCGAATTTTCTACATCAAAAGTATTGGTATAATTATATGCTATACTCAATTGTTTAAACATTTTTGCTTGAATGGTGCTTCCTGCAAAAAGCCTGTCAGGACTACTAAAATAATCAGTTTGGCGATTTTTAGTAATTAAACCTGTTACATGAATATGGTTTAGATATTTGTTAAAATCAAAGCCTACATCGGCAGTTGCTCCTTGTTGGCGCCATGAGTTTTGACCATAAAACTTATCGTAATTAATTACTTCAGTAAATGTATTGAAAGCCGCAGGATTATTTTGACTTAATTCACCATTGTTATTAAACAAAGTATATTCAGTCATGCGGGTATTTAAATCGCCCACTTGGTATTTTATGCGGTTAAACATTAAACCACGTAAATAAAGTTCACGTAGGTTAAAAATAATTCCACCACCCCAAAATCCATTTATTTCGTTTTGAACACGAGTGATGGCTTTAATTTCGGTATTTTCTGATGGGCGAATATGAAAACCCAAATCAAATAAGGTTCCGCCAACCATTTGCTTGCGGGCAGTAGTAGTATCTTTGTCAATTAATTTACCACTTAAACTACTATTATTTAAAGTAAACCTTCCTGAGCCAAAAAAATCTATCTTTTTTTCTTGCGCTTTTATTGCCAAAGGCAATAAACCCAAACACAAAAATAGGTATGTATAAAAATGCTTCATGTTAAAAATATAATTTAAGTTCAATGGTTGTTTCTGTTCCTTTAATATTGTCTTTTACAAAACTTTTGTCTTCTTGACTAAACCAACGTCTTCTAATGTATAAGTTGGTATTTTTTGCTACCGCTAAATCTAATCCTAAGCCAAATAAATTAGACTCTTGGTTAATGGCTGCGTTAACTGCACTTCCCAATTTCCCATCTACATTATCACCCTTGTTTAATTGGCTATTACCTGTGATGTATTCTTTACCAAATGTGGTTATTAAACTAATGTCTTTATTTACCATAAAAATGGCGTCAAACTCGTGGTAGGTAGTTCGTAAATAAGCCTTGCTGCTAAATTCAGGTATAAAGCTAAAATCGGATTGCGCTGAACCAAATGAACCCACATATAGCAAATAAAATGGAAGCAAAGGGAAGTTCACTTTTTGTTTTACTTGAACTTGCAGCATATTAAAGTTAGTAAGTGTTTTAGGCATCCCTAACGCGTTGGTATCAGTTATTTCCATTGATTGAGAAAAACCTCTGAAATAAGAAGTCCAATTGCTGTAAGCGCCCACATTATTTACAAAAGGCACAAAACGCGAAAACGGCAAAGCATTAATTTTATGACCAAAAGCCAATGTGCGTCCCATCGATTTTATTTCGCTCGAAACCATATTGCCTACATTAATTTTGGTGCTTTTTGTAATATCTAACCAAAAGTTAAAACTAAAACCTTTGCGGTTATTACTTATTTGACCAACATCGGTAATGGAACCTGCAAAGTTACTAATACCGCCACTTCCGCCAGTTGATGAACCAACCTGATTGACAGAAGCCGAACTTAAAAACGCAGTATTTGAACTTAAAAAATTACCATAATAATTTACAAACTGTGGACTCATATAAAAACCTTCAATATCGAAAGGAATTTTAGTGATTTTGGCAGGAGTTTTAATTTTAACCCTAACTGCCTCGCCCCAACCTTCGTTTTGTATTTTTGAATACAATTGTCCGCGACCAAACTCAGCAGATAAATCAAAACCTTTGTATGTTAAATCATATGATATGGTTTGTAGTTGAATTCCTGCTTCTTCGGTAGCCAATGAATCTAAAAACGAAGTATAGTTCATGGTATTAAAACTAATAGTTTGGTTTTTCATTTGCTTGCGCAATCTAAAACCAACTGTATAAGCCGGAATTCGGCTACCAATTACTGCTTGTGTGGGTGTAACGCCATATAAAAAACGGAAAGAAAAATTATGCGGTAATTCATTTCCATCAATCATCATTCCTTTAAAAGCCTGCATTCCAAAACGCATATCGCGGCTAATATTTCCATTTTCAAAATAGTTAGAAGCCCTATCGAACGATACTGAATTATTTTCCCAAGGATAACGCTCGTAAATGCTGTAACGCTGATAACCAATAAAACTACTAAAAAGCATTCCGCTCATATCTGTCCAATTTATACCGCCCATGTGAGCAGTAAATTTCCCAACATCAGTTTGAATACTTCCCGTTAAATTAATTCCTAAGTTTAAATTAACAGGACTGTTACCGGGATTACCTGAAAAATTGTGGTACAAAGCATAATCCATTCCTATATAAGTTTTTGAAGTTGGCTGAACCGACAAGTTCAATAACATCAATGGTGGATCGCGGTACACATCGCCAGTACCTAAAATAAACGGAGGTGCACTTGCAAAAGCATTGCCTGGTATTACCACAAATGGCTGCTCAAGATTTCGGTTAATACCAAAAAATCGGTAATAGCCACTTACACTTAACTTTTTAAGAGGAGCCAATCCCGGAGGGCCGCTTGCTATCAGCTTACTTACAAAGCTGCTATCGCTTGTTTGAGCTATTAACTTTGAATTAGTTAATTCAAACAACAGCAAAAACATAAGGCATAAAACTAGTTTAAAATTGTAAAATGTTTTCAAATTTTGTCATTTATTAAAACGAATATATCTTGTAATTAATCAAAACAATTTTTTTAGCACCCAACTAGCATACTTCACATAAGGTAAGCCAATCAAAACACTACTACATAGCTACTACACAAACTTGCAAATACTTGTAAATAAATAATTTAATTAAATTTTATTTTTCTAATATTTTGTTATTTTTGACCAGTTAGCATGCTTAAGTTTCATACGTTTTTAAACAAAAAAGTATTTTTTTCAGGATTGATTCTTGTTTTATGGTTTCCTAATTGGGCCCAAAACATGACATCAATTCCTATGATAAAAAATTACCCCAAAACAGTTTATAATGGAGGAACACAAACATGGGATATTTGTGAATCGAACAATGGCTTAGTTTTTTTCGCTAATAATGATGGTTTATTGCTGTTTGATGGAAATAGGTTTTCAAAATATCCATTACCCAAAAACACCATTTTACGCTCTATTTATTACGATGGCAATAAAAACAGGCTGTATGCGGGCGGCCAAAACGAAATTGGCTATTTTCAAATAAATACAAATGGCTCTCTTCAGTTTAATTCATTGGCCAATTTGCTTCCAATAGGTTTTAAAGGCTTTGAAGACGTTTGGGGGATAGAAGAGTTGAATAATAGTATTTATTTTCAAACCAGCGGACAAGTATTTATTTACGATGGGCAATCAATAACAACCATTAGTCCATCCGATAATTCATTAGAAAATTTATACAAAGTTGGCAGCCGCTTGTTATTAACGGATGTGTTAGGAAATATATTTGAATTAAAAGGCCGCAAAATTTTAAGGTTAGTAAATGAAAGCAGGCTCGATATTTCATCCATATTGCCATTTAGTAACAATAATTTGCTTATTACTACGTATAAGAATGGGGTTTATATACTTGACAAAAGCAATACTATAACTAAACCAAATTTTGACGATGCCATTGTAAAAACCAATCGTATTTACAAGGCTTGTGCTTATGGCAATTATTACATTTTAGCAAGTAATAGGGCTGGTGTTTATTTTTTAGACAGCAATGGAAAAATAATAAACAATATTGATATAAAAGATGGCCTGCAAAACAACAATGTACTATCAGTTTATAAAGATAAAAACAACAATATTTGGTTAGGTTTAGATAATGGAATTGACCTATTAAGATTGAATTATCCGTTTGGATATATTCAACCGGATGGACTTTTAAAAGGCACTGGCTATACGCTAGCTGAGTATAATAACAATTATTATTTTGGCACTAATAATGGATTGTATTTACGCTCCAGAAGCAATAATTCAGCAGATGCATTTCAATTGATTACCAATACCGAAGGACAGGTATGGTGGGTACAACAAATTAACGGAAAACTATTTGCTTGCCACCACGAGGGTTTGTTTGAAATAAATGGTGCTACAGCTACCAAAATAGCTGATACTCGTGGTTGTTGGAAGTTAGTTTCACTTGAAAAACATCCGGGCTATTATTTAATGGGTACTTACAATGGTTTGAGCTTGTTTAAATGGGAAAATAATAGTTTGGTTTTTGTTACGAAATTAAGCCGTTTTAAAGAATCGAGTAGGTTTATTGAAGAAGATGAAGCTGGAAATATCTGGGTGGGACATCCATACAAAGGAATTTACAAAATAAAAATTAGCAACGATTTACAAAGCGTACAACAAGTGCGTTTGTACAACAGTAAAGATGGATTGCCTAACGAAACAGAAAATTATGTTTTCACAACCGATTTGGGCTTAAGCTTTACTACCAGCAAAGGAATTTATAAATACCGAGCCGACCTGGATAAATTTGAGTTGTTTAAAACTTTCGCTTTGCAACTTGATACCTCAAAAGCTTACAAACGTTTATTCAATGGTAAAAACGGAAATATTTGGTTTATTAATAACCAAGAAATTGGCTACCTCAAACCCAGTTATAATGGCGTAGATTACGCTTATTCTAAAGTGGTATTACCAAAATTAGATCAAAATTTGGTAGGAGGTTTTGAGTTTTTAAATGAGTGTAGTGATGGAAACTTATTTATTGGGGTTGAAACAGGTTTTGTAAACATTAATTTGAAGCAGATAAAGAAGTTTGTTCAGCAAACACCCACTGTTTTATTAACCAGTATTGCATCGTTAACACAAATAGATTCAGTTTATTACAGATATATTTCTAACCATACTGATAAAGTAGATATCAATGATAGGTCAATTGAGTTTTCGTTTAGTTCGCCTAATGCTTATTTTTATAAAGATTTATCGTTTTCGAGTTATTTAGAAGGTTGGGAAAAAATGTGGTCGCCTTGGAAACCAGTTGAATCGAGAGAGTTTAGTCGACTTTCTTATGGCGATTATGTGTTTCATATAAAAGCCAAATGCATGGGCTTGGAAGGACCTGAAACACGTATTAAAATTCATATTCCTGCACCCTGGTATTGGACTACATTTGCTAAATTCTTTTACATGATAATTGCCTTATTTGCAGTGCTTTTAATTGGGTTTTTTCCTCAAATGTTGGTGCGTAAAAAAGCCTCAAGGGTTATTGCCGAAAAAGACAATCATTTTAAACAGCAAACCGAATTATTGCGCTTGGAAAAAGAACACCAGGAAAAAGAATTGATTGAGCTTAAAAACCAACAATTACAACGCGAGCTAGAACATCAGGCTAAGGAATTGGCTTCCAGTACCATGCATATTGTTCAGAAAAGTGAAAAATTGCTTTCCATTAAAGATAAACTGAAACGTATTTCACAGATTAGCAACGACCCTAAAATAAAACCTGAAATTAGTGAGTTAATTAAGGACATAGATAACGACACTTTAATTGACAAGGATTGGGCTAAGTTTGAACTGTATTTTAACAATATCCACGAGAGTTTTACGCAGAGTTTAAAAGTGAAGTTTCCTGTACTTTCGGCCAACGACATAAAAATGTGTGCTTATTTACGCATGAATTTATCAACCAAAGAAATTGCTTCTATTTTAAACATTTCTACCCGTGGGGTTGAAATTAGCCGTTACCGGTTGCGCAAAAAAATGGAACTAGACAGTGGCACTAATTTAACAGACTACTTGTCGAGGTTATAATTGAAATATAGGTAAAGGTTAAATAACTCATTTTATTAAAAAAGAAAGGCTGAAATACTACTATTTCAGCCTTTTCTATTCCATTAACGCTTAAACTAGTTTCTTTGAAATTTGATTGTTTTAACAGCATTACCTGCTTCCACTTTCAATAAATAAATACCTTGTGTTAACGAATGGGTATCTAAATTAATGGTGCCGGTTCCATTATTTTGGTTATTGGTTTTTGTTATCAATAACTCACCTAACATATTGTAAACGTAAACTGTAGCATCTTTTTCCGAAACAGTTCCTAAATCAATAAATAATGATTCTGAAGCAGGGTTTGGATATACTTTTACATTGTTTAAAGCTTGTTCTTTTACACCAATTACTTCACAAATATTACAAGTATTCCAGCAGTAAGTACCTACAATTTTAGCTGCTGTATCGCTAACTTGTACAAAACGATTTGTAAAGTTACCTACTGTTTTAGTACAAGGGTCAGAAGCACTGAATTGTTCTTGGTCTAACCAATTACCAATGGTAAATTTAAAGTCGTAAGCACCTGTGTCTAATGTTAAAGTTGTAGCCCAAATATTGTTTCCAATTAAGGTCATTTTGGTACAATCGCCACACCATCCATTAAAGCTACCATTTAAGGTTACTCCTTTAATAGATAAACTATCATCGACAACGTTTTTCATATTTACTTTGAAAGTAACTTTGGCTTTAGGGGCAGTATTTTGGCAGCTTACACAGCTTTCCCAACATACCGGAGGCAAAGTATCGTTTAGTTTAGAAACTACAATTGTTCTGTTTGTAAAGCCCGATTTAGTGGTAGTACAAGTTAAACCTTCTTTCAATAACTCCTGCGATTTCCAGGCACCGATTACATATTTGTAGTCGTAAGTAGAATCTTTATCTAATAAAACGGAAGCTGACCAAACATTGGTATTACCTACTTTAGTCATAGGAGTACAAGCACCACACCAGTTGTTAAAAGTTCCATTTAAAGTAACGGTATCGCCAGCAGCCGGAATATTTTTGCTCATATCCACATTAAAAGTAACATAAGTTTTGGTTGGTCCACCTGTATTGCTGCAAGCTGAACAACTTTCCCAGCACATCATAGGAATAGAATCGTTATTTTTTGAAGTAGTGTAAACGCGGTTGGTAAAACCGCTGGTAGTTTTGGTACAAGCAGTTAAGGCTGGGTTTAAAGTTTCTGACGATTTCCAGGCGCCAACAACATATTTGTATTCGTATTCAGTATTGGTATCTAATTCAATAGTAGTAGTCCACATTTTTGTTCCAGCAATATTGGTCATGGGTGTACAAGCACCACACCAGGTATTGAAAGTACCATTTAAAGTAATGGTATCGCCTGCACTCAACGGAAAGTTTTTAGCATCAACAGTAAATTTAACACTTACTTTATTGCTAGCCGCAGGACCACCTGCTGCACCAAATTTCACATCGTCAAAATAATATGTTTTTTCACCGGCCGTTGCGCCTGTTGTACCAAAATTAAAGAATAATGATAGTTTTTTGTAAGTATAACCCAAATTAATAGCTGCTGTTCCACTGGCTTGATTGGAAAAATTAAACTCTAAAGTTTCCCATTGATTAGCTTTGGTTGTAACGGTTTCTGTTTCTACACTTTTAGTAGGGTCGTTAGGGTCTTCAGCTTTTAGTCTAATAGGAGTTCCAACAGCAGGAGAGTATATTCTCACATTCATTTTGGTTGCATTGGCAGCAAAAGGAATTGCGCTTGAAAAACCTAAAGAGCCACCAAGAGTAGTTCCAGCCCATAACTCGGCAGAACCGGTTTTAATTACTTTACAAACTGAGTTTGAAGATAAGGTAGGGTCAGCAACTATTGAACTTGCATTACCTCCAAAATCGGTTAAACCATAGTTTACGTTGGTCGAATCGAAATTAACAGGCAAATTTACTTGTGTTAATACAGGGCCTGTTGCGGCAGGAAAAATAACATCGTCAAAATAATAAACTTTGGTTCCGGCTGTTGCACCGGCTACACCAAAATTAAAAAACACAGAGGCTTTTTTATAAGTGTATGTATAATTGATAGCAGCCGTACCGGTTGATTGATTGGTAAAATTGAATGAAAGTGTTTGCCAAGCATTTGCTAATGTGGTTCTTACATCGGTTTCAACACTTTTACTTCCATCATTAGGGTCTTCTACTTTAAGCTTCACTACAATGCCACTATCAGGCGAGTAAACGCGCATGGTAATGATGTTTCTGTTAGAAGCAAAGGCAATTGCGGTTGCAAATCCTGAAGTGCCGCCTATGGTGGTTCCTGACCAGGTTTCTGCTGTATTTGTTTTGGTAACAATACCAACATTATTGGTTGAAAGGGTAGGGTCTGCACCTACAGTACTAGCATTTCCACCAAAGTCTGTTAATGTGTAAGTTATGCTTGAATTGTCAAAGGTTAAGGGCAAATCTATTGTTTGCGCATGGGTTAAACTTGTTATGGTTAACAAGAGTAAGGTTAATTTAAATAGTCGAAGTGATTTCATTTTTTGTTTTTAATTTGTTAATGTAAAAATACTTCTAATTGATAGGAATGATTTTTTTTTACCCCCTTCAATACTTTCGCTTCTTATTTTTTATTGAAAAAAGCCTACAACATTACTACTACATATTTTTTTATTAAATTGATAATTAATTTTTTATATGATTAGTAAGGGTTTTTTCTCTTAAGCCATTTTAAGCTGTTCAGGGAGCCGTTTTTTATAAACTAGGGGCAAAAATATTTTTTGTAGCGGAATAATTTTTCAAAAAATGAATGGTCTATGCTTCCAATTTGATTGTGAAATTGAAAATAGGCATGAATGACTAGCTGATTATATAAGTAGCCTTTGTTATTAAGCCAGTAAATTATTATACCACTTATGACTGCAAAGGTTTGTTATTGTTGGTTTTTAGTGGGATATTTAAAAGGTGTTTTATTTGTGGTGATGTTAGTAAAAATGTACTTTTGATTAAAAGATATATAAAACATGGAGTCGCCTGAGGCTATAAGAAGAATAAAAAAGTGTATAAGGAACAGAGAAGAATATCTTGATTTAAGTAATTTACATTTAATGAAAGTTCCTCAACTGATTAAAGAGATGAATTGGTTAAAGGAATTGAGTCTAGCTAACAATCTCATTAATAAAATAGAAGGTTTGGAAAACCTGTCTAATCTTTTATTTCTAAATTTTTCATCAAATTTGTTATCTAAAATCGAGGGATTAGATACCTTACATAATTTATCAGAATTAATTTTTTTTGATAATCAAATAACTAGAATAGAGGGATTTGATAATTTAAGTAGCCTTTCCAAGTTATATTTTTCATCAAATTTTATTACTAAAATCGAGGGTTTAGAAAAATTAAATAATCTTTCCACTTTAGATATTTCTAGTAATCAAATTAGTCAAATAGAAGGACTTGATAATTTATATAATCTTCTAGAATTAGATCTTTCTTATAATAAAATAAAGAAAATAAATGATTTGTCTCAAGATGTAGTAAAAAATTTAATAACAATTAATCTTGAACATAATCCTATTGAGTCTACTACAATTACCGATTGGACAAATCCTAAAGTAATTTTAGGTTACTTAAACGAGTTGTCAAATCAGGAAAGAATCTTAAACAAGCATATTAAGATTAATATAATTGGAACTGGAAGAATTGGTAAAACTCAACTGTTATCTTGTTTAGTAGGAGATGATTTTGTAAATAACTGTAAACCAACTCATGGTATGAATCAAAGGTTGTATTCAATAACAGATGAAAAGGACAGTGTACAAGCCTCCTTATGGGATTTTGGAGGGCAAGAATACCATCATGGTACGCACACTTTATTTTTAAGACCGAAAGATTTTAATATTGTTTTTTTTCGAAGTAAAAAAGAATATAGCTATTGGCTTGGAACGGCTAAAACATTTTCTCCTGATGCAGATAATGTTAAATCACCTTTATTATTGGTTCAAAGTGTTTGGAGTGAAAAAAATGATGAGGTTGTTTATCCTGATAGTAAAAAAATAGAACAATATGGTTTAAGCTTAGAGGACATATTATTTTTGGATGTTAAAGCATATTTCAATAAAGATAAAAAGTGGGAGCAGAGGTGGCATATATTTAAGAATAGATTAAATGAATTAATTACCGAACACGCTCATAGTTTTGGTTACATACCTAAAAGTTTTGATAGAGTGAGGCAAAAATTAATTAAAGAGCCTATTGAAAAAATAAATTTAACAAGAGAAGAATTACTAGCCAATTATGCTAATGAAATTGATGAAGATTCACATGAATATTTAATAGATTATTTACAATTTACGGGTTCATTATTATATTTTAATGAGATTGAATCATTGAATGATAAAGTATTTCCCAATCCAGTTCTATTATCGGAGTGGATGTATAAAACTATTTTAGATAAACAAGTAGTTAAGGATAATGGCATTATAACAGATAAAAGCTTACAAAAAAGAATTAAAAACAAAGAAGAGTTGGCTAGTTTTCATTTGTTAGCGGAACATTTTAAATTATATTTTAAAGAGCCTTTTGCTGAAGAGTTAACATATGTTATTCCCCAGTATTTAAAAGAGTATGAACATAGTTCTAAAAAAATACTTCTAGATTTATTGCCTTATACTTTTTGTCTACATTTCAGCGATTTTATGCATGAGGGGCATTTTTTTTCATTTATGTCTAAGTATGGCGAGTTTGCTATAGATAATACTGCTTATTGGAAGTACGGATTACTATTTAAACACAAAGAAACAGGATTACAAACTTTAGTGTATTATAATTCAGATGAAAGAAAAGTAGTAGTGCATATAGAAGATAAAAAAGGAAAAACATTAGTCGCAAAAGAATTATTTTATTATTTCACTCTTCAAGAAGATTTAATACCTTTCATTGTAAAAATTGTAGTTAACGCAATTTTCGATAAATTACTTTTGGATGGAACTGGAAATAAAAGAAGCAGAAAAGAAAATGTGTATCAAGGTATTCAACTATCGACCAACAATATTAATTTTTGGGATATAGAAGAAACAATACAAAATATTCAAGCAAAAAACTATTTTGGTGTATGTGTAAATACCAATCAAAGAAATAAACTTGATTATATGGCAATTAGTTTACTTTCTAATAAAATTAATAAGCCTATGGTTAGGGTGTTTTTTTCTTATTCGCATAAAGATGAAAAATATAGAGATGAATTGGAAAAACATTTAACCATGTTAAAACGAGATGGTAGTATAGAAACTTGGCATGATAGAAAAATAAAAGCGGGTGAAGATTGGAATGATAAAATTAAGCAACAGTTGGAAACGGCTGATATTATTTTATTGATGATTAGTTCTGATTTTTTAAATTCTGAATATATATGGGAACAAGAGTTAAGAATTGTAAGGGAGAGATTGGAAAAAAAGGAAAACGTTAAGGTTGTACCTATTTTTACAAGACCGTGTGATATTACTAATTTTGACATGATTAGATTTCAAGGGGGGCAAGAAGATAAACAAAGTAAATTACCTCACATATCTTCTGTATCTAAAAGAGAAAGAGATGAAATATATACTCAAATTGTAGAAAAGATTAGAGGTGCTATTAACGATTTTAAAAATAATTAGATATCAAATTTTAATCTTCCTCCATCACTTTTACCACTACATTGCCGGTTTTTTCGCCTGTTTCTACGTATAGGTGTGCTGCTTTGATGGTAGAGAGCGAAAAGGTCTTATCTATCACGGCACGGTAATGTCCGGCTTCAATCAGTTGTTTAAAAAATAGTATGTCTTGTTGGCTATCGGTAGGGATAGGGAACTTTACTTTTTTACCATTGAACAAAGGAGTTAATAAAGCCAACCATATATTTTGTGAAAAGGCGCCTAACTCGGTTGACAGATAAGTGCCTTTGGGTTTCAATATTTTTTTGCATTTAAAAAAGGAACTTTTGCCAACGGCATCTATTACCACATCATATTGTTGCGTGCTTTGGGTAAAGTCTGTTTGGGTATAATCTATTACCTCATGGGCGCCCAGCTTTTTTATTAAATCTATTTTTTCTGTTTTGCAAACCGCTGTTATGCGGGCACCATAATATTTGGCCAGCTGAAGGCAAGCTGTGCCTATGGAACCGGTGGCTCCATTAATGAGTATATGTGGCTCCTGGCTAAAGTCAATGGTTTTAATTAAGTTACTGCCTAACATCAACCCATCGCATACGACTGCTGCTTGCTGAAACGACATATTGAATGGTTTTAGGGCAATGGATTTGTTTTGGTTAATGCAGATATATTCGGCATGGGTACCAAAACGATAGGTGCTTAAACCAAACACTTCATCGTTAACTTTAAATTGGGTTACTGCATTGCCTACGGCTTCTACTTTGCCTGCAAATTCACTGCCCAGTATAGTGTTTTTGGGTTTAAACAATCCACCTATCAAACGTACCAACAGGTATTCGGGTTTTCTAAAACCGCAATCGGTTCTGTTTACGGTAGTGGCATATATTTTAACCAATACTTCCTGCGGAGCAGGAGTGGGTTTAGCTATTTCCTGCAAGTGCAGCACTTCTGGCGAACCGTATCGGGTATTTACAATGGCTTTCATAGGTTAAATATTTTTTTAAATATATCGTTTAAGCCAACAACAGCCGGTAATTGAAAAAACAAACTATACATCATTAATATACTTTTTTACCGGACTGTTGTTTGGCTAAACTATGGCTATTGGTTGTGTTGCAATACTATTTTGCAGGTGCTGTATGTTTGTGCTTCAATAAGCCTTACAATATAGTTTCCTGCTGCCTGTTGACTCAAGTCAATAGTAAATGTATTTTGTAGTTGACTTAGGTTGGCAGCATATATTTTTTCGCCTAACATATTGTATATTTCTAAGCTTTGTGCATGAGGGTTATTGGCCAGGCTCAGGTTAAAAATACCATGGCTCGGGTTAGGCCATATTTGAAATGCAGGAATCATTTTGTTTTCTGCTAAACCAACACCGGGTGCTGTATAGCTAAAGCTGCTGTTGCCAAACTTTTCTGTGTTGTTGGCGTAGTTGGTTTCGGTGGCATTTTTATTATCGTTAATGCGAGCCTCTACACGATAAGTACCTGAGGTAACTTCTGATATTTCTTTTAAACTTACATTCCAATCGGTAATGTATAAGGTATTGGCATTGTTTAATTGATTGTAAGATAAACCTGATTGATTTGTTCTGTCAATTTCAATTTCGGTATTGTTGGTGGTATTGATTAAAAACAGGCTTACATCAAAAGCAGCGGAATTAAAATAACCAATGTTTCTAATGGTCATTTGCACAGTAATATTCCTGGTTCTTGCTTCGTAAGTAAATTTAGGCAGGGTCGTGCCTACGTTAATAGAAGTAAGGTCTTGAGCTTTTAGCGGGTTGTGGCATAAAGCAATGGCGCTAAGCCATAATGCAGGTAATAGATTTTTTATTTTCATATGTATTCTTATGGTTTTATAGAGCTTAATAATGATGTTTATATAAGGTATGAGTATATTTTTACTTGTTGGCTGCTATTATAGTTTTAATGCTATACCTGCATTTACCCCAAGCCAAATAGATAGTTTTTGATTTGCATTTTCTTTTGTATACATGGTGTATGGTGTGTTAAGTGTTCCATATTCACCGTTCACTTTTTCTTCGGTAATGTATAGGTTAAATGATGGGCCAATTAACAGAGATAGTTTATCGCAAAGGCTGTATTTATAATTAAAATCGGCTTTGCTTAATGCATTTAAATTACTTTCCCATTTGTTGTTATAAACTAATTGATTGTATGATAAATCAATACTTAGTTTTTGTTTTTCTGCTATTTTAATGTTTCCTCCAAAGCCTAATCCAAAACTATAAACAGGGTTGCTTTTATAGGCAGCATAACCCACTTTAAACAGGGTATAAAATTTTTCAACCCCCATTTTATAATTCAGGTTTGAGTATATGGCCTCAGTGGCGGTAAGCTCCAGTTCGTAGTATCCTTTTTTTACCATACTGAATAAGCCAATCGGTAAGGCTTTTTCGCCATCTTTTACATAATTGAAAACACCCAGCTGAATACCTTTTAGTTTGTTTGCATAGTTAAAAACACCTAATTGAAAACCTTTAAACTCCTGAGCATTCATATTAACTGTTGCTAACTGTAATCCTTTTGCATTGAGTTTAGAATAATTCAGCAGGCCTGATATAAAGACTCCGTTGCTTGAGTCCATACAAGTATTGGAAATGCCCGAAAGCACAAAACCGCTTGTATATCCTTTGTTTATATTGGAAACTCCTGCCATTTGAAATCCTTTGGTTTCTCCTTTGTTGTAGTTTATAATGGAGCCTATTTCTGCGCCATTTACGCCTCCGTTTAAACCATATAAAATGTTAAACGAGAAATTATTGGTGTATTGCATGGCTCCTTTTCCGTTACTGCCAATAGGATAAGCAAATGTAACCTGCCCCGTTTTTATCTCCGGCTTATGGTTGGGTTCTGTATTTTGTGCTTTTAGTGCGTTGTTAAATAGGGCAATGGTACATAGCCATAATACGGATAATACATTTTTTGTTTTCATGTTTAATTATAGTTTCAAGTATGATTAATTTTTATAGTGCTGTTCATATAATACGGTTTATATAATTAATAAGTAAGCTTGCTGCCGGAGCCATAAAAATGGGGGATGGGCGGTATAGGTAACATATAATATATTGTATGAGATAGCAGGCACGAAAGTCTTTTTTGCCTCCGTTTTGTGCAATACTGATTAATCAGTATATGTTGCCTGTATGGTGTAAACAAATGATAGGATTATACTATATTAAAAATACAAACGATACATGATGTTGGGAAAAAAGCCAAACTGGGTTAAGTAGCCAACAGAGCTGCTTTTGCTGGTGTCATAATACTCGCTAATGCGTGCCTGGGTACTGGTAATGTTTTGCAGGTTTACATATAACTCGTGTGTTTTGGTAGGTTTGTTCCATTTGTAGTTAATGGCTATGGTTATTTCATACACATTATCCAACGATTGGTTATAGGCTTTTTTGTAATTCCAGAAACGGTTGTTGGCAGGGTCAACGGCTAGTTTACCATTGGCATCGCGTAGCAAAGGAATATACTTTTGTCCGCCTGCAAAAAACATTTTTAGGTTAAGGCTTAAGGTTTGGTTTTTGTTTTTACCCAGGTTGGTAAAGTCTTTACCTGCTAAGACATTAATTAAGTATTGCCCGTTGTAAAGGCTATTGCGCTCTATACCTTCCAGCGATTTGTATTTTGATTTATAAATAGAGCCATTGATTAAGAAGTAATAGTTTTTATCGAAAAAGCGCTCCAGGGTTATTTCCAAGCCATAGTTTTGACCTGTACCTTTGTTTACTAAATTTACGTAATTAAAATCGGTGCCTTCGTTAATGGTGGCATAGTAGCTGGTATCGTTGTTTTCTACCGGTAAGTTATACAGGTATTGGTAATATACTTCGGTTTTAATGCGTATGTTTTTACCAAAGCGTTTTTCATAACCCAATACATAATGGTCGGCTTTGAGTAAATCAAGGTTTTTGTTAGGCTCTGTTATGCTGCCATCGGCTTGCTTTACTTTGGCAAAATAGTTGTGTACGCTTTCCATGGTGCTGTGTTTGCCGTAGCCTATATTAATGGCATTGGATGCATTTATTTTCCAGTTAAAAGCAATGCGTGGTTCCAGAGTACTTTTGTTGTTGTACAGTACATTCATGTTATGAAAACCTGCTACCATAGTTAACTGTTGGTTAAAGCGGTGTTTCCAGCTTACAAAGTTGCGTACGGTACCTATGTATTCGTTCATATTTACCAGGGTAAAACGTATGTTGGTACTATCTAACAAATTACTCAGGTCGTAATCGTAACCCATCAAAGCATATTTGCTGCCTATTTGAAACGTGTTTTTTGCATTGGCTTTGTAATTATAAGTTACAGCAGCGCGGTAAGCCGATTTGGTTAAACGGGTTTTGTAATCCAATAATCTATTGCCTACCGAGTCACGCACAAATACGCCATTGCCATCGTATATTTTAATGGTTTTGGTTCTGAAAACATCTTCCATAATACCATTGTCAGAGTACGATAAAGTGGTTTGAACAAAACTCTTTTTATTAACGGTTAAGGTATGACCAATTCCGTAGTTGGAGAGGAAAGCATCTTTGTCATAATCTTCGCGCACATTGCCTATATTGGTTTTGTTGGTAGGGGTTGGAAACAAATCGGCTTTTACATCTTTTAACTCAAAACCACTTAAACCACCCAAACCAAATAATGAAAACACACCCAATTTTTTGGTAGGCAATACTATTTTAAAGGCTGCATCCTGAAAGTTAAGTACTCCCGGTACATCAACAGCACCCAGTTTACTGATTAAACTAACGGTAGAGTAGCGGTAATTGAATAAAAATGAACCACCGTATCCTTTTTTAAATGGTCCTTCTAAAGTAATATCAGTACCTATAATGCCCAGACCCAATGCACATTCTGTTTTTTTGTTATTGCCTGCTCTTAGCTTTACATCGTACACACCGGCAAGTACATCGCCATACTCGGGTGAGAAGGCTCCTGTTGAAAAATCGGAGGTAGCCAGTAAACTATTGTTTAAAGCACTAATACCTCCTTTAACCGAGTTTTGGTCTGCAAAATGGGTGGGGTTACTTATTTCAACGCCTTCTAATCGCCATTGAACGTATTTGGGCGAATTACCTCTTACTATAATATCGTTTTCACCATTTTGAGAATTGGTAACACCTGCAAAGTTAGTAAGTATACGGGCAGGGTCGTTAAAGCTACCTGCATAACGTTTGCTTTCTTCTAATGAAATGGAGCGTGTACTGATTAACGACATTTCATTGAGGGCTGCTCCTTTTTCCAGTTTATTGGTAGCTACTACTACTTCTTTTAATTGTTTGAGTGACTCTTGCATACTCAGGTTAAGTATTTTTTCTTTACCGGAGTTTACTTCAATATCGGGAATGGTTTTGGGTTCGTAACCAATATAGCTGAGTTGTAAGGCTACGCTGCCTACCGGCACTTTTTCTAATATAAATTCGCCATTGGCATTGGTAAAAGTGCCTATGGCCGGATTGCTGCCAACTATTTTAACTACTACACCAACAATAGGTAATTTGCTGTCGGCATCTGTTACGGTTCCTCTAACTGTTTGGTTTAAATTTTGACTGAATACATAGCCAACTAGTAGCCATAATGTAATGAATGCAATTACTTTTTTCATGAATGAACTTTTGCTTGAATACTTATTTTGATGCAAAAGTGAATGAATGAAAGGGGTGGCGCTATTAAACTATGCCAGCATGGTAAAGGTATCTGCAAACCGGCTTTTTATGTCTGCAAAATGTTTTGTGTTTTTTCCTTTTCAGGAGCTTTTGTTGTTGATGATTTGGAAAAACTGCTCCTTGTAG
>CAYTWI010000072.1:0-267 GCA_964442045.1 uncultured Bifidobacterium sp. | reverse complement strand
GGGAATACTTTGGTTGGCTATTTTTATTCTGCTGCGTTCAATAGAATCAATTTTATTTAAAGCCACCATGTACGATTTATGTACCCTGCAAATAATGTGCGGGGGTATAACTTGCTCCAGCTCTTTAAAGTTTTGTAATGTCATTATGCGTTTATGCAGGGTATGTATTCGCCTGTAATCGCGCATGCCTTCAATAAATATAATATCATTATAAGCTACTTTCTCTAAACGGTTCTCTGTTTTGATGAATATAAAATCGTTGGGAGC
>CAYTWI010000071.1:14396-18908 GCA_964442045.1 uncultured Bifidobacterium sp. | reverse complement strand
TTATTAGCCACTTTTCTTTTAATTAATATTTGTGCTTCAGCTGCATATTTTTCTAATTGGTAGCTATTGCCACCATAGTTAACAAATAAAATTCCATCCTCATTTTTAAAAGTATTGAGCACATATATTTTTACATCAGATTCTATCGTTTTTATTTTTTTAAACTGTAAAAATAAATCGTTATTGTTTTCAAAAGCTATGTCAAGTGTAGAGTCTGTGCTGTTTATACATATGCCGGGTGTAAGGTATTTAATGCTTAAAATCTGAACCTTTTTGCCCTTATATAATTCAATCTTACCCGATGTTATTTTAGTAGTATTAGAGGCGGCTTCCCTTCTTAACTCAACATCCCTGTCAATATAAAATTGTAGTTTCTCCGGTCTGATTGATTTTAATTCAAGGTTGTTTCGTAGTGCTTCATTAAAAGCAACTTTAGGAGTACATGCCGACAAACAGGCTATAAAAGCCAATAATAAAATGATGGTTCTCGTTTTCATAAGAGTATGTTTTAGGTTTTGAAAACTTCTATACAATTACTTTGCCAAAATTCAGTTTGTTTGTATCCATTACAGAGAATACTGTATTTAATTTTTAAAAGAAATAGGTATTTCTACCGCAATACCCGTTTGAATATCCGGGGCATTATTTACCTTAAAGTCTTCGTTTAAGTAAAAACTCCAAACCCATTTCTTTCCGTAGGAGCTTATTAAACTCCAGTTTTGATTATTACGGTAAAGGTGTGTAAGTGCTAGGTGCCAGTGCGGGCTTATTCTTTTACCTATGGGGGTTAACTGGTCAAAATCCTCCTCCTTATTATATGCGCTTTGATAATAAAAATTTAAACCAATTTGCCAGAATTTACCTTTTTTCAGTTGTTTCCGGTATTCAAACATAGTTTCATAAGAAACAAAATAGGGGCTACTGCTAAATGATGCCTGAGAGGCTATATCAATAACTTTTTGCTTTAAAATACTTCCTGCCAGGGCAAATGTAATTGCATTTTTTTTTCGTATTTTTATTTGTTTTTGTACGGCAGCTGAAATACCTAAATCCAATGAGCGGTTGTACCCGGAAGTGTTACAACCAACATGCAAACCACTATTGAATAAGAGTTGATGTTTACTAAGGAAGTTCCATTTTAGATAATGAAATAAATTAAACTGAATACCGGGTATTACAAACTGACCATTTTTTATTTGCATGCTATTACCATGTAAATCCTGGTAGTAAATATTAGCCTGATTTAACGCATAACTTTTGCGAGCAAAAGGGTCTTCTCCTCCGGCTATTTTACTATGAAAAAATTCTATTAATTCATCATTAGTCAAAACAGAAAAGGGCATTTCTCCCTGCGTTAGCAAAAAGCTTCTTATGTTTACAGCCAGTTCAAGGCTTTTTGAAACGGGGAATCTCACATTAATAGTAAAGGTTTTTATAACCCCGTCAGCAGAAAATACACTAGAGTCGTAATGCTGTGGGAATGCTTGAAATACAGAATCTCTTTTATGCCAGGGGAATTGTTTAAGATGATCCATTACTACCGGGTCTTTCGGTCGGTATGCTTTTACCTCGGGTAGCCATACATTGGCACTCCCCAAATCAATATTTAATTTTATGCCTTCCGGAGGAGCCCCATTAAAGTTGTGGTTAATTCTGCTAATAAATAGTCCGAAAGGATGTGATACAAGAATATTAGGTTTATAACATCCGTGCAATTCGTAAGCAGAGTTGATACTATCGTTTAAAATGCTTTGTGAGTTAACTGTACTTACCAGAAGTATCATAACAGGCATTAAAAATAATCTCATGTAGGTTGTTAACTTCCTCATTAATTATTGAATGTCGTTAAGCTTATTTTACTATAACAGCACCAATTTTTTTAGTAAGCTCAGTGCGTTGTTTCATTAAGTCCATGTGCAGATGCAGGTGCAATTGTTCTTCTTCTTCATTCTCTATTGATTCAAGCACCTTCATGTTTTGCTTCATTAGCCGGTCAATATATTTAATGTGCAAATGAAGAATAGCCGTATCAATATCCTGTTTTATATTTTTAAAGAATGAACTCATATTTACTTCAGCTTTCTTTTCCCAGTTAGGGCTAATTACATATTCCCTGCTAATAACACTGGCCGTTAAAGCCGTTATAAGCGGGTTTTGGTGGTGGGTGAAATAAGAACTGCTTACCATTTCACCTTGTAGCAAAGCCTGATAAGTTTCTTCTAAAATAAGTTTAACAACCGGGTGTTCAATAGCTATTTCCTTAGCGACTAGTTCTTCCAGTAAATAAGCCGCAGCTGTTTTGTTTTCATCAATTATGCGGTCTGCATAATTAATCAGTATACGAATTAAGTCCTGTTCCTGACTGTCAAATATAGTGGCATCGTCAAGCGTTTCCTGTAAATCTTCCTGGTAGCTGCTTTCATTATTGGTTGAAGGCTCTGGTAATTCACTAATGTACTGGCGGTCCTTATCACTTAAAAACTGTTTACGAAGTTTGTTTAATTCTACAATTAATACCTGCTCATCAACCTGCAATAAACGTGAACATTCCGATACAAAAACCGAGCGTTTAATGCTGTCAGGTATCTTACTGATACTTTCAACAATATCGCGTGTTACCGATGCCTTTTGTATAGGATCATTACCCACTGCCGATAAAAGTAAATTAACCTTAAATACAATAAAATCCTGTCGCTTGGTTTCTAAGTAATTTTTAAATTCATCACTGCCTACTTTCTGGCTGTAGCTATCAGGGTCGTCTCCATCAGGAAAAGTAAGCACCCTAACATTTAAGCCTTGCTCTAAAAGCATATCAATACCACGTATACTCGCTTTAATACCCGCAGCATCGCCATCAAAAAGTACCGTTACGTTCTCAGTAAAACGTTTAATGAGTCTTATTTGTCCTTCAGTTAATGAAGTACCACTGGAGGCCACCACATTTTCAACCCCTGACTGATGCATACTGATAACATCTGTATAACCTTCCACCAGGTAAACAGAGTCCTGCTGACGAATTACATTTTTAGCGTAATTTAAACCATATAACTCATTGCTTTTATGGTACAGTAATGTTTCCGGTGAGTTTACATATTTGGGGCTGTTAGGTTCCTTTTTTAAATACCTGCCGGCAAATGCTATTACCTTTCCGTTTATGTTATGTATTGGGAAAATAACCCGTCCCCGGTAAGCATCGTATTTTTTTCCATCTTCTCTGTGTTTAACCAGTCCCGAACTAAAAAGCAATTCTTCCTTAAACTGGTTGGCTATAGCATCGTCATACAAAGCCTGCCAACTGTCTAAACTAAAGCCAAGGTTAAACTTTTTAATAATATCGTGCCTGAAACCACGCTCTTCAAAATAGCTGAGCCCTATTGCCTGACCTGTTTCGTTTTCCCAAAGTATTTTTTGAAAATACTCATTGGCCCAATTATTTAAAATTTGTAAGCTTTCTTTTTCGTCACGCTGTTTTTTCTCCTCATCAACATTTACAAATTCCTGCTGAGGCCATTCAATATTAAATTTATCAGCCAGGAATTTCAATGCAGGTATGTAGCCCAAGCTATCATGCTCCATAATAAAATTAACCACATTTCCGGCTTTTCCGCAACCAAAACACTTGTAAATACCTTTAGCCGGGCTTACCGAGAAAGAAGGCGATTTTTCATTATGAAACGGGCAAAGCCCGGACAGATTAGCTCCTTTACGTTTTAAACGCACATAATCGCCAATAACTTGCTCTATATTAGCAGCATTAATTATTTCGTCTATTTTATTTTGAGGAATCAAATGGCGGTAAATATACTACTTGGATTTATTTTCGTTTGCCTAAATAAATAAATGGTGTTTTTTTCTGAATTTATTTATTATTGACTTTTTAATATTAATAATTTTATATTAAAATTAAATATACTGCCAACTTTATATGAAGACCTTACGTGATAAACTTTTATTTTTAATTGTAGCCTTAGTACTTTTATCAATTATATTTTTTGCGTTAGCTTCTTTTCAATTATCAAAAAAAATAAACGATACTGTAGTTGTTATTGCTCATACCAATGAAGTTCTATATCAATCCCAGAATTTATTGACCCTTTCTATTGATAATGTTTCCCTCTCACGAGGTTATGCTTTAACAGGAAAGGGAGAATACCTGAATTTATTAAAAAAGTCGGAGAAAGATTTATATGAAGTATTGGCCCGTATTCAAACTTTAACTTCCGACAATGAAGAGCAGCAAAGAAATGTTAACTTGTTAACAGATGCTGTTATTAAACGTATTGCACATACTAAAACAATCATCGGTCTTAGGAATAAAAGTAGTCTGGAAACAGTTTCCCAATTTATAAGCAGTGGTAAAGGCAATATTTTGATGAATAATATAAGGCAGATAGTGCAGAAAATGCAGGCTACCGAAAACCATCTTTTAGTAGAACGAAAAGCCACCAATCTTTTAGTGTCAGATAACTTAAAGTATTCGTTAAAGGGTATTACTATATTATTTGTTTTCTT
>CAYTWI010000071.1:0-14386 GCA_964442045.1 uncultured Bifidobacterium sp. | reverse complement strand
TGTTTTCTTACTGTTTTTGTTAATACTTACTGAACGTAAACAGTTTGTAGTAAGAAGAAAGTCAAAGGATGAGGTGCGCTATTTAGCTAAATTGATTAATACCGTAAACGATGTGATTTTTTCGACAGATGATAAATTTAATATTGTTTTCTGGAATAAGGCTGCTACTGATATGTATGGTTATACTGCTGACGAAGCCATCGGGAAAAAACCTTCTGAATTGTTACATATCAGGTTAAATAAAGATTTATATGAAGACAGTATCAGTTTATTAAGACAACAGGGTTTTTACAAGGATGAATATGAAGCTGTGAACAAAAGCGGAAATATTATTTTTATAATGGCACATTCCAATGCTGTTTATGACGAGAAGGGAAATATTACAGGTTATGTAAGTGCACACCGGGAATTAACTGAACGTAAATATCTGGAAGATAATTTACGAAAAGGAAATGAAAAATTAATAAAACAGGTTAGCGAGAAAAGCAATGAACTGCGTAACATGTTTGAAAAAATAAGTGATGCTTTCATTGAAATGGATTCAGATTGGTCATACACCTATATGAATTTAAAAGCCAGCGAAATTTTGGGTTGCTCGCCTAATAATAGTATTGGGCGTACTGCATGGAACGAGTTTTCTGAAGATCAGGCAAAACCTTTCTATGATGTTTTCCTGAAAGCCAAAGCGGAGCAGCAATTTACCCATTTCGAAGCTTTTTATGAGCCTAAAAAAGTATGGCTTGAGTGTTACTTATATCCTTCAAAAAATGGTATTTCAGTATTCTTCAGAGACATCAGTGAGAAAAAAGCCAATGAAGCCATTTTGCAACGCTCAGAAGAAAAATATAAATCGTTGTTTTATTACTGTCCTCTACCTATGCTGCTGTATGATAAAGAAAGTTTAGCTATTGTAGATGTAAATAGTGCCGCCATTGAAAAGTATGGTTATAATAAAGAGGAGTTTGCCTGTTTAAAAATTACAGACATGAGACCTCAGGAAGACATGCAAAAACTGTTGGATTTTATTAAGATACCTAAAAATGACTTTAGCGATAGTGGTATTTGGCGACATGTTAAAAAGGATGGATATGTTTTTAACGCACATGTTTACGGTTTCGAATCTTTTGTAGATACAAAGCCAGCCCGTTTGGTGATAGTAATAGAACAGTAATATTGATTAACTATAGTGAATAGCTGACTTCTATCATTCAATTAAGCAGTCACTTATAAAACCATTTTAGGTGAGCCTTGTTCAAGTTAATATGAGCTCACAAATAATTAAACAATACATTGAACATACACTAGAGCACAATAAAGCGCCTGAAAGTGTATATTTATTCTCCAAATCCATAGGTATGGAGGAAAAAGAGTTTTATGGCCACTACGCCAGTTTAGCCAGTTTAGAGGCCGATATTTACAAAGTGTGGTTTGAAAAGGCTTTTGAAGCATGTTCGCAAAGTGAACCATGGGCTAATTATTCGGCCCGAGAAAAAGTATTAGCTGTTTTTTTCAGCTTTATTGAAGAAGTAAAAAATTACAGGAGTTTTGCTGTTTACCTAAAAAACAGAGACATAACCAGATTACCTAAATGGCCGTCTTATTTAACCGAGCTTCATCAATCATTCCTTGAGAAAATGAAACCTATTTTATCTGCTGCTATTGAGAATAAAGAAATAGAGCAACGAAAATATTTAGATGAGAAATATGTTTCAGGATTGTGGTTAAACTTTTTGTTTGTGTTTAGTTTTTGGTTAAACGATACAAGTAAGTCATTTGAAAAAACAGATGAATCAATAGAGCGTTCCGTTAATCTTGCATTTGATTTAATGGGCAAATCGGCCCTCGATGCGGCTTTAGATTTCGGAAAATTTTTGTTTCAAAGCAGATAAAAAGTGACAGATTTATTAAGCCATCAGGTATAAACCAGTATCAAAAAAATTATGGAACAAAATTCAATTCCTTCGAGTAAAGTAGAACGTGCTATGCGTTTTGTAAAAACAGGTGCACAAATAGGAGGGAATTATATTAAGCATTATTCTAAAAAAATAATTGATCCGGGTATAAGTAAAGAAAGATTGCATGAAGACAATGCTGAAGATGTTTATAATGCTTTGAGTGAATTAAAAGGTTCAGCGTTAAAAGTAGCTCAAATGCTGAGTATGGAAAAAAATGTACTGCCCAGAGCATATGTAAATAAATTTGCACTGGCACAGTATTCTGCTCCACCGCTTTCAGGTCCACTTATTGTACAAACGTTTGTTAAACAATTCGGAAAAGCACC
Source organism: uncultured Bifidobacterium sp. (assembly GCA_964442045.1). Lineage (GTDB taxonomy): Bacteria > Bacteroidota > Bacteroidia > UKL13-3 > UKL13-3 > JAAFJM01. The sequence continues at coordinate 12,105 of CAYTWI010000071.1, read as the reverse complement.
ACAACAAATTTTTGATACTTTTAATATGCAATCAAATCGTGCTGCCAGTATTGGACAAGTGCATGAAGCAACAAAAGATGGTCGTAAATTAGCTGTTAAAATTCAATACCCGGGTGTGGCTGAAAGTATAAAAAGCGATTTAAAATTAGTAAAACCAATCGCATTCAGGTTAATTGGTTTAAGCGAAAAAGAGTTTGAAAAATATATAGTTGAAGTAGAAAGTAAATTATTAGAAGAAACCAATTATAGCTTGGAATTACAGCGTAGCCAAGAAATATCAAAGCTTTGCGCTAACATTCCCAACATAAAATTTACCCATTATTATCCTGAATATTCAAGTAACAAAGTGTTAGTAATGGATTGGTTAGAGGGTTTGCATTTAGAAGAGTTTTTAAAAACCAAGCCTAGTCAGGAAATACGAAATAAAATTGGACAAGCCATGTGGGATTTTTACGATATGCAGGTGCATGAACAAAAAGCAGTGCATGCAGACCCGCATCCAGGTAACTTTTTGATGCAAGAGGATGGAACTTTAGGTGTTATAGATTTTGGTTGTGTAAAAGAAATTCCGGAAGATTTTTATTACAACTATTTTGCTTTATTGGTTCCCGAAATATTAAAAAGCCAGGAAAGCATTAAGCGAATTATGCTTCAACAACAAATTGTGAGTGATAAAGATGATAAGCGTACACAGGATGTAATCACAGATGCTTTCATTAAAATGACAACATTACTAAGTACACCATTTGTTACTGAAGAATTTGATTTTAGCAATAATGAGTATATTGATAGCATTTATGCATTGGGAGAAGAGGTAACCAACATGAAAGAATTACGTGAAAGTAAAGAGGGTAGAGGCTCGCAACATGCATTGTATATTAACCGCACCTATTTTGGAGTTTACAGTATTTTAAACGTACTGGGAGCTAAGGTGAAAACAGGACAAAGAAACTGGAAGAAGCCATTGATGGATTATCATTTAGATGCCAGGCTTTAAATGACATTTTTTATGCTAATTGGTAATAATCAAAATACTTTTTAGCCCTCAGCATAATATCCATAATATCTTTTTAAGTAAGTTTCGTTTATAAACATACTTGAGTAATCTTCGAAACCTGGCTTTATTTAATGTTTAGCAATTATGCCAAGACTGTTAATTTATAGGCATTTAATTGATTCATTATAGCAGGCTGTTTACTGAATAACTCAGTATAATATGCTATGCCATGGTTTAAATTATTTACCATATTGTTTAGTTGCTTTTTCACCATATCGCTGGGCTTAGCTAAGTAAGTATTCATTAAGTTGTTGTAATAATTGAGGTTTAATTCCAGCTCCTTTAAAAACAGATGCGGCCTGTTGGGGTTATCGACCAGATTTTCTTTGCCATAAATATGATTACACATGGTTTGCAACGAAACTATTTTGGAGTAATAAGCCATATTAGGCCCCGGACAAACAGCAACTCCTGCACCTTCTGTTCGGGTACTTAAATTATTTACCAATAATGCCGAAGTTCCCAGGCCCACACATAAACAAGTTTTTTGCATAGTTAAATCCTGAGCAGCTTCTAACTCTTCGGGTGGCAGGTTTTGTTCTTTTAAAGAGTTCAGTTTTAAATTTTGATATTGGCGTGATGCTGTGCAAATAACCTCTTCAGTAAATTCAGTATTTAGTTTGGCAAACTCACGGGGGCAACTGCTTCCTGGTCGGCCTTTAGCTATCCATGCCAGTCTTTCCATATCTTTAGTATTACCTTTTACAGAATTAAAAGGAACACCCAAAGGCGAAATATTACTTAAATACAAGTCTTTTTCTTTGGCCTTACATAACAAATCCAAGGTTTCATTATCTACAGAAGTAGCCTCAGGCACTAATAAAAAAGGAGTTCCCCAACCTACTGAATCCAATTCATATTTTTCAATTAAAAACCGATGCTCTTCGGCTGTGCCAACACCTCCCTGTGCTGTAAACTTTACCGGCAATGGTTGCGAAGGCACAAATCTTTTTTTATCAGCCAAAGCAGTTCTGTACACTTCATGAATCGTATTAATCAGTTCTTGTTTCTTTTGTTTAAATTCTTCTAAAATGGGTCCCATCAATGAGGCGTCATTTCCAAATGCATGCCCGCCACAATTTAATCCAGACTCAACCCTGTATTCAGAAACCCAAATACCTTTTTTAGCTAAAAACTTACCTTGAATTAAAGCAGAACGATAATCACTTATTTTTAAAATAACCTTCTTTTTCAAATCTCCTTTTTCATTAGGAAAGAAATTATCTAATTGCTCAAAATAGCTGTAAAGTTTCGGATTTAAACCTGCTGAAAGTACAATGGATGAATGTAAATCACTATTGGCAAAGCCACGTAAAGCTGCATGGGCATCGTTATACATAGCAGGTAGCTTTTCATGTTTAAACGAATTTTCTTTGTCAAGTTTAGTCATTATATTTACGTCAATACTACCCATTTGTAAGTGCGTGTTTGCCCAACTTTTTAACTCATCAATGGTTTTATTATGCTCCATAAAATGGTTGAATTGTTTTTTTATGTCAGCATAATCAGGTAGCATATTTATGTATTTTTCAAATTCACCCCCCTTTTCGGCAACAGATTGTTTGAGTTGTTCAAACTTTTGTTTGACTATTGAATTCACCATGTTTAAATAAGCAGTAATACGTTTTGCCCTCGAATCCTCCACATTATTGTCAATAGCTTCAAAAGGAATGTTGAACTGTTTGGTATAAAAGGCACGCATTTTCTCCATTAAAATATCATCAACTAAAGAAATAGTAGAAGATATACCATAGGCGGCTACTTTTATAGGAGAATCAATAGTAAAGCCAATACCCATAACAGGTATATGAAAACTATGTCCGTTAAATTTTTTCGTAATCATTTTATTAGTAAAGGGCGCAAGGTGATATTAAAGCCCTTTTTATTAAATGATGCACATCATGATAAAAACAGATTTCTATCTGAATAGAAGGTGATATAAATAAAGAAGCCTGTAATTGGGTTTCCCCAAGTACAGGCTTCAAAAAAAATATTACGTAATTAATTCGATTCTTTTAGTTCTTTATGTTTATGCAAATTACTGTTTTGTCTGCTGTATAAGAAGTAAACAAGAATCCCCAACGAACCCCAAACTAAAAAAGCAATCCATGTTTCGTGTCTAACTTTACTCATTAAAAAAACGTTGAATCCAATACCTAAACTACCAACAACGGGTAAAATAGGTGTTTTGTAAGGTCTGTCAAGCTGAGGCTCTTTATAGCGCAAAATCATAACAGCCAAACAAACCATGGCAAAAGCTAATAATGTTCCCATACTGCACATTTCCGATATTTTATTAATAGGTGTAAATGCTGCCACAACAGAAATAATACCACCCACCAAAAGGGTAGATTTATAAGGCGTTTTAAATTTAGGGTGTAATGAACCAAACATTGATTTTGGTAATAAGCCATCTTTAGCCATTCCTAAGAAAATGCGCGTCTGTCCTAACATCATTACCAGCATAACCGAAGTTAAACCAGCAGTAGCCGCAACCACTATAAGAAATACCGCCCAGGTTACACCAACACCTTCAAAAGCCGAAGCCACAGGTGCTTTTACATCCAGTTGAGAGTAAGGTACCATACCAGTTAATACTAATGATACCAAAATATATAAAACCGTACAAATAATTAGAGAAGAAACAATAGCAAAAGGAACATCCTTTTTAGGGTTAACAGCTTCTCCGGCTTGTGTTGATACGGCATCAAAGCCGATATAGGCAAAAAATACAATGGTCGCTGCTGTAACCACACCGTCCCAACCAAAAGTTTTAGTTACTATTCCATCTTTTATGGTTTCAACCTCAGCTGGTATAAACGGATGCCAGTTTTCTACATTGATATAAAAAGCACCGGCAATAATTACAAATAATACTACCGCTACTTTTAAAATTACGATAATATTGTTGGTATTTGCCGCTTCTTTAATACCTTTTACCAATATACTGGTAACAAGCCAGGTAATTAAAATAGCAGGTAAATTAAAGGCAAATGATGGGGCTGCCTGTCCAAGTTCAGCTGCTTTAGTTGCCGCAGTAAATGGATCATTCATCATCCAGATGGGTAAGTTAATATGAAATAAGTGTAGCAATTTTTCAAAATAACCACTCCATGCCACTGCTACCGTTGTAGCTCCCATCATATACTCTAAAATTAAATTCCAGCCAATAAACCAGGCAAACAGCTCACCAACAGTTCCGTAAGCATAGCTATAAGCACTGCCCTCTACCGGTAACACTGAAGCAAACTCAGCATAACATAGCGAAGCGAACATACACCCAATACCTGCTATAACAAATGAAAGTGCCAATGCGGGTCCTGCAAAATCGTGTGCGGCTATACCTGTTAAAGTAAAAATTCCACCACCAATTATTGCTCCTATTCCCAATGAGGTTAACCCCCATCTGGTTAGCACGCGGTTTAATCCGCCTTTTTTCATTTCAGCCTCAAAGGCTCCTATAGGTTTTTTACGCCAAACGCTCATATTTTATGTGTTATTTGAACGGCAATATAATAAGTATGGCAAATTATGCAAGCATGCTGTAAAATTAAGAAGAGAAAGGTGTTTAGCGTAAAATAAACAAAAACTTATTGTTCCCAGCGAACAACCCTGTTTACTTTTACAAAACGTTTCCGGTAATAAGGACTATCTAAAAAATCAATTCTTACACCATCGCCAACCGAAGAGTGTATAAAACGCACAGGTTCACCTTTGTTAGAAATAACCATGCCCACATGTCCAATTCGCGAGCCCCTGCGGCTTCTGCCTTTAAAAAAAATCAAATCGCCCTTTTGAATATTTTTGGTATTAATTTCAATACCGATTAAACCCTGACCTGCACTGGTATGAGGAAGCCTGATACCATATTTGGCAAAAATCATCATCGTAAAACCACTGCAATCATAACCCCTGTTAGAAGTACCACCCCTTCTATAGTTAAGCCCAATAAATTTTTCGGCAAATTTAATCACACTATCAGCCTTTAAGGTTTTGGGTATTTGCGGCTCATTTGTAACTTTTACCTGGCTTGAGTCGTTTGACTTACGTTTTAAACTATCGGCAGCGGCTATAGTTTTGTTTTGCGCACAGGCGTATAAACCACATATTACCAGTAGTATAACTAGTGAAAAATAAGGTAATGATTGTGATTTTGCGTTCATGTTAAAAAACGAAAATAAGTTTTATAATTCAAATGAAAAACCATACTTTCGCAGTTCTGTAAAAATGAAGTATTTAAGTTTAGCTTTAATAATTATAAGTTTACTTTTAGGCTCTTGTAAAAGCAAGTTCCAAAAAGCACTTAAAAACCCAGATATAAAAACCAAGCTTGAAGTAGCAGAATACTTTTTTAAAAAGAAAGATTATTACCGCGCTCAAAGTTTGTTTGATCAAATAGAAAATGAAGTAACAAATACTGCATTAGCTGAACGAGTATTGTTTTATCAGGCTCAGTGTGATTTTGGTTTAAAAGCATATTCATTGGCAGGATACAGGTATAAAATTTATTACGAAACCTATCCAACCAATGCCAATGCCGAAGAAGCCCTTTACATGAATGCTTATTGTATTTATTTAGAATCGCAGGATGTAGAGCTTGACCAAACAGATACATACAAGGCAGTGGAAACATTTAAAATATTTGTAAGTGTTTATCCTGATAGTAAATATGTGGAAGAGTGCAATAAATACCTTGATAAATTAAGGGCAAAACTTTCACAAAAAGCATATAACAATGCGAAACTTTATTACAATATAGGTGAATACAGAAGTGCTATAGTGGCTTTAAGAAATGTAGTAAATGATTTTCCTGAAGTGCCGCAAAGAGAAGAGATTGATTATTTGGTTTTAAGTTCCAGCTATATGTTAGCCGAAAATAGTATACCAGAAAAGCAGGTAGAACGTTATCAGGAAACAATTAATGCCTTTGATGAATTTTCCGAATATTATACTGAAAACAGTAAGTATATGAGCAATGCAAAAACAATAAAACAAAAAGCCGAATTGGCTTTGAATAAATTAAAAAATAAATAACATAAGTATATGGCAAATTTAAATCACAACTATCAAAACGTACCAACCACAACTGTTACCCGTGATATGCGTAAATTAGAAGCAGAAACAGGAAACTTGTACGAGACCATAGCAATTATTTCAAAACGCGCAAACCAAATAGCTGCGCAAATGAAAGAAGAACTTCATAATAAATTAAATGAGTTTGATAACGATAGCGATACTTTAGAAGAAATTTTTGAGAATCGTGAACAAATAGAAATTTCAAACTACTACGAGAAACTGCCTAAAGCAACGTTAATTGCTACTGAGGAGTTTATGAATGGTAAAATTTATTACAACAATCCGGCTAAACAAGGCCGTGAGTTTTAATTAACAAATAATTTAAAAGGTTAGCTTATATAAATAATGCTAACCTTTGTTTTGTATATAAAGTCCATTATTTATACTTTTACCCAAAGGTATTAATGAAAAATAAAAAAATTATACTTGCCATTAGTGCTAGCATAGCCGCTTATAAAGCGGCTTTTTTGCTTAGGTTGCTGGTAAAAGCCGGGGCTGAGGTAAAAGTTATTTTAACTGATTCGGCTAAGGAGTTTGTAACCCCGTTAACATTAAGCACTCTTAGCAAAAATCCGGTTTATAGTAGTTTTGTTTTAAACGAAAATGGAGAGTGGACCAACCATGTTGATTTAGGCTTATGGGCCGATTTAATGGTAATAGCTCCTGCCAGTGCAAACACTATCGGTAAAATGGCCAATGGTATTTGCGATAATTTACTAATTGCTACCTATCTTTCTGCTAAATGCCCTGTTATGTTTGCTCCCGCAATGGATTTAGATATGTATTTACACCCAAGTACTTTGCAAAATATAGCTAAGCTTCGGTCGTATGGCAACATAATGATAGATGCCCAGGAAGGAGAATTAGCGAGTGGTTTATATGGAAAAGGACGCATGGCTGAACCGGAGGAAATAGTTGAAAAAATAGAAAACTACTTTTCGCAAAGCAATGATTTGAAAGGAAAAAAAGCATTGGTAACAGCGGGCCCAACTTACGAAAACATTGATCCGGTCCGGTTTATTGGGAATTACTCAAGTGGTAAAATGGGTTTTGCCATTGCAGAAGAATTAGCGAACAGAGGCGCGGAGGTTACATTGGTAGCAGGTCCGGTAGACTTAATTATTAATCATTCAGGTATTACCAGGATTGATGTACGTTCTGCCGCACAAATGTTTGATGCAGTAAATGAAAAATTTATTCAGACTGATATTGCTATTATGAGTGCTGCTGTAGCCGATTATACCCCTAACGATGTTTCAGCAATTAAAATAAAAAAACAGAATGATGAAGGGTTAACTATTGAGTTAAAAAAGACCCGAGATATTTTGAAGCATTTGGGAACTATAAAAAAACAGGAACAGGTATTGGTTGGTTTTGCTTTAGAAACCAATAATGAAGAAGCCAATGCATTGAAAAAACTGAAAGAAAAAAATGCAGATTTTATTGTGTTAAATTCTATGCAAACACCGGGTGCAGGATTTAAACATAATACCAATCAAATTACCATATTAAAAAAAGATGGAAGTAAGTTGCCATTTGAGCTAAAATTAAAAAACGAAGTGGCTGCTGATATCGTTAATGAAATAATTAAAACCATACATGCGTAAATTATTTTTAGGTTTTTGTCTGTTTGTGAGCCTTGTTGCGCAAGCTCAGCCAGACTTTAATGTTCAGGTAAGAATTACTGATAATCAAATAAACGTTACTGATAAATCAATATTCAGAAGGCTAGAGCAGGATATAAAAACTTTTGTTTCTAACCAGAAATGGAGTTTAGACAGGTTACAACCCAATGAACTATTTGATTTAAGTATAGAGATTATTCCCTCGGCTTACGATCAGGTAAGCGGGTCCATAACAGCAGTAGCTGTAGTGCAATGCCGAAGACCGGTATATGGAAGTAATTACAATAGCATATTGTTTAATTTCAGAGATGAGAATTTTAATTTTACATATATAGACCAACAGCGTTTCGATTATAACGATGGACAGTACTCCTCGGAAATTACGGCACTGTTAGCCTTTTATGCCTATTACACACTTGGGTTGGATTACGATAGTTTTGGGTTTGAGGCGGGTACTCCTTATTTTAACAAAGCTTCGCAAATTGTGTCACTGGCTCAAAGTGGCGGTGCTGCAGGTTGGGCAGCTTTCGGACGTAGTTTACGTACCCGTTATAATTTAATTGATAATATTTTAAATGAACGTTTCAGGCCTATGCGCAATGCTTATTATATTTACCATAGAAAAGGCATGGACAATTTTTATAAGAAACCATTAGAGGCCAGGAAACAAGTTTATAAAGCGCTGGAAGAAGTGAAACGCGTATTTCAGTTAGCTCCTAATACCGTTATGATGCTCATGTTTTTTGATGCCAAACGCGATGAGTTAATCAATATATATACCGGAGCAACTCCTATAGAAAAACCTAAGATCGTAGAACTATTAAGTGAGTTGGATATATCCAATGCTACGAAATACGAAGCTATCAATAAGTAATAGTTTCAGTATTATTTAGCAATGGTAATTTTTCGAATCATGCTATAGTTATCCGCTTCCACTTTTACTAAATATATACCGTCAGCTATATTACTTAAGTCAATATTTATTTCTTTTTTGTTGGTGAATTGCCTGCTTACTATTTCTCCTAACAGATTAGTAATTGTAACAGTAGCATTGCTGGGTAAGCCATCTATTTTAAATTGTCCATTATTAGGGTTAGGGTAAATATTGACACCATTTTCTGTAGCATTTTTTGTGCTCGTATTAGTTACATTTAAGAGGGCATAGTTACTGGTATCAAAGCAGGTACTATTATATACTACACAACGATAACCATTATTGTTCATTAATAAGTTTACATTACTAATGTTTAGCGTATCCTTATTTACACCACTATATATTCCAAAATTACTTAAATTTAGAAATCCGGTTCCACTATTTTGCTGCCATTGAAAATTAAGATTACTACCTGAAGTTTTAACGTAAAATTGAGCATTATTACCTATTGGTATTGAATTGTTTTGTGGCTGAGCTGTAATTAGTCTGGCACAGTTTATAACTAATTTAGCATTTGAACTGGTATCGCTACAACCACCATAATTGGTGATACAGCGATAGGAATAATTATTTTGAGTATAGCTAACTGTATTAATGGTTAATGTACTCAAATTAGCTCCGCTATACTGGCTGGTATTACTTAAGTTTACAAATCCACCACCATTGTTTTCCTGCCATTGATAATTAGTGAGGTTATTGATACTGGTAACGCTAAAAGTAACATTACTTCCGTTTATAGCATTTGAATTATTGGGTTGTATAACAATCAGTGGGGCACAATTTGTATTTAGAAAAACAGTATTGCTATAAAACGTGCAAATACCATCACTAATAACACAACGATAGCTATTACCATTTTGACCTTTAGTTACCCTATTTACGGTTAAATATTTTGTATCTGCTCCGGTATATTGAATAGAGTTATTTAAATTCACAAATCCACTACCATTGTTTTCTTGCCATTGATAGGTTGCTGTTGTACTATTGGTATTGGTAAAGAAAATGGCATCTTGGCCTACTCCTTTTGTTGTGCTGCTTGGTTGGTTGATAAAATTTATAAAACAATTAACAGTCAGGTTCGCATTATTAGTGGTAGTGGTACAAACACCGTCTGTAATAATACACCTGAAGGAATTATTGTTTAACGACATATTAGCATTCACAATTTCTAATGTATCATCTTTTGCACCATTAAATAATGAACTATTAAGAATATTAACAAACCCACTACCTGTATTCTGTTGCCATTGGTAGGTTGCTGTAGCACTATTACATTTAACAATAAACTTTGTACTACTACCACTATTAACAGTAGATGGTGTTGGTTGTAACAATATACTTAAATTACAATTAACAGTTAGAATTGCAACATTACTGGTATCAAAACAGCCATTTGTATTTACAATACACCTATATCCATAATTGTTAAACGATAAAGGTGTTGCAGTAATAATAAGTGTATCATTATTTATTCCATTGTATAAACCAGAGGTACTTAAATCAGTAAATCCTGTTCCTGTGTTTTGTTGCCATTGAAAAGAAGAAGAATTGGTTGAAAAAGCGATGATTATAAAAGCAGGAGCTCCAATATTTACTTGTATATTATTAGGTTGTTTGCTAATGTATGATGTGCAAGTGGTGGTTAATGTTGCTATACTACTGGTATCATAACAACCTAAAATATTAACTATACATCTAAAAGTATTATTGTTTTGAGCAAGTAGGATATTGCTAATAGTTAATGTATTGCTATTAGTGCCTCCAAATTGACTATTGTTGATGATATTACTAAACCCACTTCCATTATTAACTTGCCATTGAAAACCTGCACTGCTATTGGAAGAGCTAATAGTGAATTGAGTATTACCTGCAACACTAGCACTTTTATTAACCGGTTGATTAATAATTGTAGAAATACAGTTGGTTGAAAGGCTGACTATAGTACTTGTATCAGAGCAGCCTGAATTACCTACAAGACATCTGAAAGTAGTATTGTTTTGTGAAAGACTAACACTACTAATATTTAATATATTACTATTTGCTCCACTAAATTGCCCAATATTACTAACGTTATTAAACCCACTTCCATTATTATTTTGCCATTGGAAGCTTGAATTAATTAAGCCGGAAGCAATTTCAAAAGAAGTATTAGCACCAACATTTACACTCTTGTTAATAGGTTGAGTACTTATGAGAGAGACACAATTTACAGTAAGATTAACAATATTACTGGTATCAGTACATCCTTTGTAAGAGGTAATACATCTGTATGAAAAATTATTTTGAGATCGGTTTATAGTTAACAAATACAATGCATTATCGGTGACACCTATTATTTGACTGCTGTTACTTAGATTGGTGAATCCTGAACCGCTGTTTTGTTGCCATTGAAATAGGGAGGAAACTGGAGATGTGACGGCAAAGCTGACATTGGTACGAATGTTAGCAGTAACGTTATTAGGTTGGTTAATAATAAATCCAACACAATTAACAGTTAATAATGCGTTACTGCTGGTTACCGAGCAACCTAAATAAGATACGATACATCTGTATGTAGTATTGTTTGCTGACATAGCCACCCCATTTACTATTAGGCTATCATCATTACAACCACTGTAAGTGCTATTGTTGCTCAGGTTTACAAATCCGGTTCCATTGCTTATTTGCCATTGAAATTGTGCTAAAGTATAGTTGCTGTTAACTGTAAATAAAGCATTGCTTCCAATAGAAACATTCTTATTAATTGGTTGACCCGTAATGCTTAAATTGCAACTGACTGTTAATGTTGCGTTGTTACTGGTATCTATGCAGCTGTTATCGTTTATAATACACCTGTATATATGGTTGTTTTGGGTAAAAGAAACGTTGCTTATACCGAGTGTATCATTGCTTACTCCACTAAATTGGGCATTGTTATTTAAATTTATAAAACCGGTCCCGGTGTTTACCTGCCATTGAAACACTGCTGTTGGATTATTGGAATTAACAATAAATGAAATGTTAGTATTAATATTAGTGGATTGATTGTTTGGTTGCATAGTAATAGATGCAGGGCAGTTGATAGTTAGCGTTGCACTGTTGCTGGTTGCATAACAACCATTCAGATTAATTACGCATCGATAAGCCCTATTATTCAATAAAAAAGAAGCCCCGTTTAAAATAAGTGTATCATTGTTTGTACCACTGAATAAGCTATTATTACTGATGTTAATAAAACCCGTTCCTGTGTTTTGTTGCCATTGGTAATTTGCATTAGTATTATTTGCAATAACAAAAAACTGAGCATTGCCACCATTATTAATAGATTGATTAGTGGGTTGTGATGCGAAATTTAAAATACAGGTTATCGTTAATGTAGCACTACTACTAGTATCAATACACGAACCATTGTTTATTAAGCAACGGTAAGTATT
>CAYTWI010000070.1:0-19416 GCA_964442045.1 uncultured Bifidobacterium sp. | reverse complement strand
AGTGCGAATGGGATTATACCAATACCTTATTGGTAAGAGAAAATACAGGTTTGAAAGACTCAACACAAAAACAAGCCCCCAACTATGGCATTGTTGGACAGTCCACCACTCCGGATACTTTGTATTATTTAACCGATACTGCTTATAAATATTTTTATAATGCCACCACTCAATCAGCTGACAGTACAAAACAAAATGTAATGGCAGTTTTATTGTATAACAATACAAACAATCCTACTTTGGTTACTGATACACTAAAAGTTTGGCCTACTTACTACCGCGTTAATTATAACAGCAATGGGGTTGCTACAGACTCTATATTGGTTAAAAACAACACCAGTTATATTGCAAAAACAATGCGCAGTTATTACGAGGTATTTGATATAATAAACGATTATGAATTAGGACGTATGATTACTCCTTATGCTAAATTCTTTAATAAAAATTTTCAATACACCTACGTATTTGATGTAACTGATTTTGCAGGTAAATTGAAGGACTCGGTTCAGATAAGAATGGACTATTCTGGTTACAGTTATGGTTTTACCGCCACTGTCGATTTCGAAATGATTGAAGGAACCCCCAACAGAGAAGTAGCCAAAATTGAAAACATTTACAAGGGCTATTTCCCTTATGGTAATACATCAAACCCTATTGAGAATTTTTTACCTACCAAAGCATTTACAAAAGATGCTAATACTAAATCAGTAAAACTTCGCTTAACCGTTACCGGCCATGGAGGAGAAAATAATGAAGGATGCTCTGAATTTTGTGCAAAAAAATATTTCTTAAAACTTAACAATACACAAATAGCGGAACAATTGGTTTGGAAAGATGATTGCGGTAAAAATGCTATTATTAACCAGGGAGGAACCTGGATATACGATAGGGCTAACTGGTGCCCCGGAGAACAAATAGCCCCTTACGAATACGAATTAAATACACAAACAGGCAATAATAATATAGATATTGACTTTGAAGATTTTGTTGCCAATGGCAGTGCCGGTTACCAAGTAATGGCTACCCTTATACATTACAAAGATTACAGTTATACCAATGAAGTAGGTTTACAGGAAATATTATGGCCTAGTAATGACTTCAGGTACCAAAGATTAAACCCTTCATGCCAGGCAGCAAGAGTTACAGTAAAAAACAATGGAAAAGATCCGTTGACCTCATTTACCGTTAAATACCAGTCGGGCAATAAACGCATTAATTCATTTGTTTGGAAAGGTAATATTCCGTTTGGTGTAACAAGTGCGATTGACTTAGGTTATATTCAATGGGATGCCAACGTAAAAACATTTAAAGTATGGGTGGAGAGCCCGAACGGAGCTACAGATGAAAATACAAGTAATAACAATTTACAGGTAGATAATATTGTGACTCCTCCTACTTTCCCAAGCCAGATTATTATAGAAACAACTACCAACAAATTGCCACAGGAAAATCGTTGGGTAATTAGAAATGAAAATGGCGATACTGTTGCATCAAAATTATTCACAAAAGCCAGCACACGCCATTTAGATACCGTAAATATTGGTTACGGTTGCTATACCTTCCAATTTGATGATGCAGGTAAGGATGGTTTAAGCTTTTGGGCTTCATCAGCAAATACAGGTAGCGGAAGCTTACGTATTACAGCTACTAACCCGTACCGTGTATTAAAAACTTATAATGCTGATTTTGGTACTTTTATTACACAACACTTTACCGGCATAGCAGCTTTGGGGGTTAACAATATTGATGAAACTAAAAACAGCATGTTGGTATTTCCTAATCCTGCTTCTAAAACAGTAAGCATTCAATTGGATATGCCTCTAAATTTTGAACCAAAAACCTATCAGGTTTTTAATATTCAAGGACAATTAGTTTACACACATACTACTGCTGATTACTTAGTTGATATTGACCTGAACAATTTTAGTCAAGGCATTTACTTTGCTGTAGTAAACACCAACAACAAAAGCTTTACCCAAAAATTTATGGTGAAGTAACAGAACGAAATTATGTTTCATAAAAAAGGTTAGCTTAAATAAGCTAACCTTTTTTTATAGCCTAAACTTTTAAAGTTTAGTTATGTTAGAAATGAACTCTCGAACAAACAACGATATAAATAGATGGCATATCGTTTACAAACAAATGGAAACCTTAGTTTTTCTTTCTAAGTTTTTTTGCCATCATAATAGAATGCCTCAATGAATTAATATTTCTCCAATCGCTGTGCGCTACTATAATAAATTTAGGTTTTCGGCATTTTTGCTGAACCCTATTTAACGTTGACTCATAAGCTGTTTTATTTCCATCGTCCAAATAACCCAGATTTTCATCATCGGCACCTTTTATTAGACAACCTCCATAAAGAATTTTTTCCTTTTCAAACCATATTATAATATTGTCTTCGGTATGTCCTTCCCCTGGATAATAAGTTTCAAATGAGTATTGTCCAACAACAAAAGTCGTATCATTCACCATTAAAAACTCCGCCCTTTTTTTATTATTCTTTTTACTCAATTTATCTGTAAGTGCAGTAGTATAGGTTTTAATGCCCTGTTGCCTGTAATATTCAAGCCCGGCCGTTTTATCACTATGCCAATGCGTTGCAAAACACATAATCACACTTTTGTTATGCTTTAACTTAATGCTGTCAAGCAATGGTTGAAATTGTGTTGTATCCCAGGGTGTATCAAACATAACAACACCATTGCTTGTAACAAGGTACATTCCATTTGCAGGCAATTGGTTGCCCTCGTAAGCATTATAAGTAGTATAAATATAAAAATCTCCAGTTAAATGAGAGATTTTAAGTTTCTCCTTTTCGGTTTGTCCAAAAACATTGTTCAGAAAAAGCATAAAAGCCATTGCTAAAATAATTATCCGCATTAGTATTATTTGATTAGGTACTGTAATCTTATTAACTAAATAAAACATAAACTAAAGTAAATAGCATAAATAAATTATTCAAACTAATTGACACAAAAAAAGAGGCTACTAAAAGTAACCTCTTTTCTATTTATAATCTTTTTAAGATTATTTCTTTTTACCTTTTGCTTCTTCCGTAGCTGCAGATACTGCTGCTCTTGTAGTTTTAACGGTAACAACAGGATTATTAGGTGAATCTAATAATACGATATTATTTACTGTAATATCACCAACTTTAATCGATTTACCGATTTCTAAAGCATCAATATTAATTTCGATTGATTCAGGTAAGTTAGCAGGTAAACCTTTAACTCTTAATTTTTGTTGTTTAATCATCAATTTACCACCTTGACGAACACCTACTGAATTACCCACACATTTAACAGGGATTGGAATTTCAATTTCTTTGTTGTCGTTTAATTCCATAAAGTCAGCGTGAATAATTGACTCGTTAACCGGGTGGTATTGGATATCTTTTAATACTGCTTTTAATACAGTACCATCAATATCTAATTGTACTTTGTAAGTATTTGGAGTATAAACTAAAAGTTTGAAATCAGCTTCATACATAGTGAAATGTAAATGTTCTTTTCCTCCGTACAATACACAAGGAACTTGTCCTGCTGCTCTTACTGCTTTTGTACTTGATTTACCTAAATTGTTACGTTTGTTACCAAACATTGCTACTGTTTTCATACTGTCTTTTCTCCTTTTCTTTTTTTTGATTGGCAAAACCCATTTCGGCAACCCGATACTAATTTTGCTTTTTGGTTAATGATTAATTTATATTTTATTTTTGTTGTATTTCGAATAATGAACTGATACTGCCGTGTTCATTTACGTTGCGTATAGCATCGGCAAATAACTTAGCAGAACTTAAAACTTTTATTTTAGGGCTTTGGCTTCTTAACGGAATAGTATCGCAAACTACTAATTCATCAATTACAGAGTTTTCAATAGTCTCAATGGCTTTACCTGAAAGAACAGGATGTGTACAGAAAGCTCTTACACTTAAAGCTCCTTTTTCTTTCATTAAACCTGCAGCTTTAGCCAATGTACTTCCTGTATCAATAATATCATCAACCATTACTACATCTTTTCCGCTTACATCCCCAATTAAGGTCATAGCAGCAATTTCATTTGCCCTGCGCCTTTCCTTGTCACAAATTACCATATCAATACCTAAAGCTTTTGCATAAGTACGTGCTCTTGTTGTAGAGCCCATGTCAGGCGAAGCAATAATTAAATTATCAGTTTTGGCTAAATTCCTGATATATGGTAAAAATATAACCGATGGATCCATGTGGTCAACCGGTATTTCAAAAAATCCCTGAATCTGAGGCGCATGTAAATCCATTGTCATTACACGGCTGGCGCCTACAGCTGTTAGCATATCAGCTACTACTTTTGAGCCGATAGAAACACGTGGCTTGTCTTTTCTATCCTGGCGTGCCATTCCATAATAAGGAATAACTGCAGTAATATAATGGGCAGATGCACGCTTTGCAGCGTCAATCATCATTAAAAGCTCCATTAAATTGTCGCTGTTAGCAAAAGTAGACTGAATTAAAAACACATCCGCACCACGCACACTTTCATTAAAATTTGGCTGAAACTCACCATCGCTAAATTTAGAAATGGTACAATCACCTAAGGGTTGACCATATTCTTCAGCTATTTTTTCGGCAAGGTAACGAGAGTTTGTTCCCGAAAATAATTTTACTTCGTTGTTGTTAGCCATATCAGTGAGTTAATAGGTATTGATTAAACAATTAGCTTACCCGATTTAGTCAAGTAAGCTAATTATCTGTGTTTTGCTATAAAACTTGTTGTCCGACTAGGGCTCGAACCTAGACTCTACTGAACCAAAATCAGTCGTGTTGCCAGTTACACCATCGGACAATTTCCCTTGTTGGTTATTTTAGGGAGTGCAAAAGTAAAAACTTTTGACAATTTGTAAAGACTTTTCTTAAAAAAATTTATTGATTAAAAGCAATTATTTGACTAACCATCATTTATAATTAAAAAAACTGTTTATACATTGTTGCTAAAAGCTTCTATTTATTGAAGATTTTTGCGTTTTAAGATTTCAGATCAAAATTGGACAATATTTTAACTATAGCGCTGGTTTCACCACATTCGGGTAATAGGTTTGCCACCTATTTAAGCTATTACACTGAGTTACTTTTACGTAAAGGTAAAAAAGTGGTAGTGGTTAGCCCTGAGTTTTTTGAAATTTCCGAGTATGTAAAAATACACATGCCCCGTTTTGCCCATAATTTTACGGCATTACCGCTTGATGAAAAATTATTTTCCCATAACAGGCCAAAATATTTCGAATTATTAGGCCGCTGGGGAGCTGTAAGCAGAAAACTAAAAATAGCCGAAAAAAGAGTTGGTGCGGCTATTGACTTTGTTTTTTTCTGCCCTATTGATCCGTTCATTCGAGAATCGGTGCATATAATGCTACTCGATTTAACCTTTAAGTATAAATGGAGCGGTATTTATTTTAACCCTGCTCCTTACAGGTTAAAACAACTAAAACTTGATGTTGACCCCAAATTTTTGGAGCCCGACTATCTTTTTAAATCAGAAAACTGTGTAGGTGTATGCGTACTCGACAGGTTTATAACCGAACCGCTGCGTAGCCGCGTGTATAAAAAAGTAGTTGTTTTTCCTGAGATAAGTAACGTAAATACCGACAAAAAAGAGTCTGTTTACAAAAAACAAATACAGGAATTATCTCGTAGCCGTATTGTGGTGGGACTTTTGGGAGTTGAAAACAATGAAGGAATTACAGCCTTAATCAGGCTTATTAAAAAAGTAGATATTGATAAATACTTTTTTGTTTTTGCCGGCAGGCTCGATTTTTCAATTATGAGCGAAGAACAGAAACAAGAAGTGGAGCAGTTTATGGAACACCATGAACAAAACGTATTGTTTATCTTACAGGCACTGAGCGATGAACAAATCAATCAGCTATACAAAGAAATTGACATCAGTTATTTATATTTCTACAATTATGTTTCGTCAAACCATTTGTTAACCAAAGCAGCTTACTATAAAAAACCCGTATTGGCCAATAAAGATTTCTGTGTAGGCGATACCGTAAAAAAATTCAAAATAGGACTTAGTGTGAACGGAAAAATGGAAGAAAGTGTGAGTGCTTTGGAGTTTTTAAGACTGGAACGTTTGGATTTCAACGTATTTGATAAAGAAGCATTTGATGAATATTACAGCCTGCAATCGGAAACATTTTTAGCCGATGCTTTTGAACAAATTATGTTATTTTAATAATTTTTTCGCAAAACAATTGGTTTACTTGCCAAAAAGGTTTTATTCGTACTATAATTAATACAAAAAACCTTGGATAGTTTTTGGGATTTATTCAAACCGCAGGAGTTAATTGAATTTGGGGGCTTTGCCTTAGTGCTGGCTATTATTTTCCTGGAGAATGGGGTTTTCTTTGGTTTTTTTCTGCCGGGCGACTCTCTCTTATTTACCGCAGGGCTTTTAGCTACAACTATTTTAAAAGTAACTTTATTTAAATTGATAGCAGGCATTGGCTTAGCAGCTATAGCAGGTTATTACTTTGGCTATTGGTTTGGCTGGAAAACAGGTAACAGTCTATACCAGCGAAAGGACAGCCTGTTTTTCAAGAAGAAGTATATTGAAACAGCTGAAGCCTTTTATAAAAAATACGGTGGTATAACACTCATCTTTGGTCGCTTTTTACCCATTGTAAGAACCTTTGCTCCCATACTTGCAGGTATAGTAAGGGTTAACCCATTTATATTTTTTATTTACAATGTAGCTGGTGCTTTTCTTTGGCCTTTAATTGTTACCGGTTCCGGATTTTATGTAGGCGAAATATTTCCCGAGGCTATTAATTATTTAAACTATATTATCATTTTGTTTATAGTTGTTACCAGTATTCCTATTATTAAATCATTGAGGGAAAAAACAAAAAAAGTCACCAACGAAAACGTATAAAAAGAAAAGTCGTCAGGTAAATTACCTGACGACTTTTCTTTTTAAATATTCTTCAATACTTCTTTTATCTCTTTCAAAGTAGAGGGCTTGGCTTCTATATCCAACGTTGAGTTATTAACAAACTTAGCTTGTTTAATACATAATAAAGGTCCTTCTTTTATATGATAGGCAACAAAAACTATTTTCACTTCTGTACCCTTTGGCATTTGCGCAGTATAACCAAAATCTGTTTTTGATGCATACATAAAACTGTTTAATGAAGGAACAAAAAAAGCTACTTTCGCATCACCCTCAAAAGGAATATTAATAGTAGCCATAGTACTTTGAGGTTGGCTATAAAACCTATCACAGTTAAACGTTCCAAAACCCCTTAAAGCCGTTTCATATACTTTAGCTACTTTGTTTTCATTAAAAATTTTCCGTTGGTTTTGACTTGATATTACTTGACCTTTTGCTATATCAAGCATTTTTAAAAGCTCCCCATTACTTTCCAGTAAACCTTGTGCATAGGTAAAATTATTAACCAATACAGCACCTCTAATACGATAGTTATTGTAATAACTTAAACTCAATTCAGGCTTTCCAAAATTCATTCTAACTGCCTCACTCATGCTTAAATCTTTAAAATAATCAATAATAGCTAAAGCCATTTTATGAGCATAAGCTGTGGCATATCCATAACTGTAAGGGCCAATTGCTTTTAAAAATTGTTGTTTCAATTCTGAGTTGTTTGCCAAAGTACCATTGTTACTTTGGTCAATTAAATTTTGAATAGCCCCATTCCATTGCATCCTTTCATAAAAATCGGCATACTGTTGATGCTTTACTGCTTGCTCATCTAACCAGGTTCTAAATGTTTCCAACTCTTCCGTTTCAAATTGAACAGAGTCCAGTTTATATTTTGCTAACAGGCTATCATATTTTGCCATTTTTTTCAAATAAGCAGAAAGCCTTTTTTCGTAGTATTTTTTACGATTATCTATTTCATTTTTATATAATTTGGTTAAATAACTTTTAGGGTAAAACAACCTTTCTCTCCAATTAAAAAGGCTTTTGTATTTAGGTAACACCATTTTAGGGTATTTTAATGCCAATTGCGGATGCACAGGCTTTTTAGGCAATTTATAAGTAAACGAAGGCGAATCATTACTCCACTTACAAACCACTTTCCATTTAGCCAATTTATTTACATCCAATTGAACAGGCTTAGTGGTTTGACTTTTTGCTAAGTCCTTAGGTAAAAAAGGAGTTGTAGTTATTTCCCACTCAGTAACCCCATTATTGTTTTGTACAGCCGTAAATAACGACATATTATTCCTCATATTAATAGTTGGCATATATACAGTCATATTACTTCCTTCATTCAGCTTTAACTCCTCTTTGCTATTTATTGCATAAGCCTTAATACTAAACATACCTCCACTCTCCAATAACTTTCCGTTACTTATTGTTGATAGTTGATTGAATGCAGCATCTGCCGGCTTTAAATATTCTTCTAATACAATATTTACCGAACCTTCTACCGCTTGCCCTTTTAAAGTGGTAATACTATTGGCGGGTATAATTATAGTAGTTCCATTACAACCTTTAATAGTATTGCTCTTAGTAGCTAGTATTGTATAGGTTTGTTTATAATCAGGCTTTATTTCAGCCAAAACATCGTTAGTAGAATTAATAGAATAAGTGTTTAATATAATTTCAACCCGTCTGTTATCAGCTTTACCTGCCGGAGTATTATTATTGGTTTTTGGCTTCTTTTCACCAAATGCCTTGCTAATAATACGTGCTGGCTTCAAGTCCTTTTTCAACAAATAGTCTTTAACTGCTTGCGCTCTTTTGCCCGACAATTGAACATTGTAAGAATCGCCCGCACTATTATCAGTATGTGCTTGAAGGTAAATTTCGTAATAAGTGTTTTGATTAGCCTGAAATAATAAACTATCCAAGATGGCTTTATCTTCAATATCCAGGACATGCTCATTGGACCTGAAATTGACTTGGTAGGCGAATGACCTGTTTTGGCCTTGAGCACTGCTAATAAAAACCATTATTAACAGTAACATGAAATTGTTTCTGTACTGCATAACTTTAAATAATTTATTATTAATTAAACGTTAGCTTCATTTTTTTGGTATGTAAATTATACCATTTTTTTACTCATAAAATATACTAAACAAGCTATGTAAATGGAACCAAAAGAATAACTAATTTTGAAAAGCACGAATAATGCCTACTTATGTCCGCAGAATCAACTTCACTTATTCTTGAAAATATAGCTAAACATATAACGCTTGACAGTAATGAGCAAGATTATTTCCTGTCGTTGTTACAAGTTAAACATATTAAACGTAAAGATTTTTTATTGCAGGCCAATGAAGTAATAAAAACAGAAAATTTCATTACCAAAGGTTGTGTACGTACTTATACTATTGATAGTAATGGAACAGAACACATTGTTATGTTTGGTATAGAAGGATGGTGGGTAGGCGATATGTACAGCTTTTTAACTCAACTCCCGGCCACCTATTTTATTGATGCTTTGGAAGACACTGAATTATTACAGATATCAAAAAGTAATTTGGAAAAACTATATGAACGTGTTCCTAAGTTTGAAAGGTTTTTCAGAATAATACTCCAAAATGCTTTTATAGCACAACAACAACGCATCAACCAGAATTTATCATTTACTGCAGAACAACGCTATCAGTCCTTTATACAGAAATATCCTTCACTCGAACAACGTATTCCGCAGAAACAAATTGCATCCTATCTGGGCATTACACCTGTGTTTTTAAGCATGCTTCGCAAAAAATTAAGCAAACAATAATTTATTAAACTACTTTAATTTTTATCGTTTTAGATAGCTGTTGTTTTGAACCATGAAAACAACAGAAATCAAAATCATTATTATTTACCACAGCGGATATGGTCATACAAAAATAGTGGCTGAACATATTCAACAGGGTGCGTTAACTCAATTGAGTAATGTTACCCTATTATCAACCATTGAGGCTCAGGACCAGATGGATTTATTGCATGAAGCAGATACATTGGTATTTGGCTCTCCTACCTATATGGGCACAATTTCGGCCGAGTTCAAAAAATTTATGGAGGCCACAGGTAAATTCTGGTATGCGCAAAAATGGAAAGATAAACTGGCTGCAGGCTTTACCAATTCATCTACTATGAATGGCGACAAACTTAATACGTTACAACAGCTTTCGCTATTTGCGGCACAACATAGTATGCTTTGGATTTCGACAGGCATATTACCCAGGTTTGAAAACAACCAACAACTGGCCGAGCCTAATGGACTGGGTAGTTATTTAGGGCTAATGACATTATCGGACAACGATATACAACAGCTAAACTTACCCAAAGACTTACATACAGCTCACCTATTTGGGCAACGTATTGCAAAAATTACACAACAACTTAAAACCAAATAATAAAAACACAATGAAAAAAGCAATCATCGCAGGCTTATTAGCCTTAGCAAGCATTGGAGCATTAACGGCTCAAAACACTACATGGAGTTTAGACAAATCTCACTCTTCTATCAACTTTGCTGTTGACCATTTAGTTATTTCGGAAACCACAGGGCAATTTACCGACTATGTGGTAAACATAAAAGCAGATAAACCGGATTTTACCGATGTGGTTTTTGATTTTAAAGCCCAGGTAAACAGCATAAATACTGCTGACGAAAAAAGGGATGAACATTTAAAAGGTGCTGACTTTTTTGATGCAGCCAAATATCCAACCATTATTTTTAAAGGCAAAAAACTGGTGAAAGTAAAAGGTAATAATTACAAAGTGTATGGAGAACTGACTATGCACGGTATAACCAAATCAATTGTATTGAATGCTCGCTTTGGCGGAATTGTAAAAGACCCTTGGGGTGGTATAAGAGCAGGACTTAAAATATGGGGAGATTTAGACCGTTATGATTTTGGGTTAAAATACAACTCTGTTTTAGAAGCAGGAGGCTTGTCAATAGGCCAAACCGTAAGAATAAACTGTAATATAGAATTGATTAAAAAATAACAAAGAAAGCCTTGGACTTAATTACCCTTAAGTTCAGGGCCTATTTTTTTGTTCGGGCGTACATATTAAAATGATCAACGTAACCAAATTCAAAATTGTGGTTTTTACTGATGTAGTTTTTTATTTCCCCTTCACCTGATAGCTTTTCTTCTATAATCAAAATCACTTCATCAAAATAATTTAAAAAGTTACGAGCGCCTTCCAGCAAATCAATCTCCATCCCTTCTACATCTATTTTAACCAATATACGATCTGTTTTTTTAAGATTAAAACCTTCAAATACGTCATCTAACCTGTTAATTTCAAACTTCTCGTCAGTTTCATAATCAACTTTTTTGCTTGCACCCATGTTTAAATGGTCAACCAAAAAATATTCAATAGCGTGTTTGCTGCCTAAACCATAGTTTAATACCTGTATACTTGATTCTACTTTATTTAAAGCTGCATTTCTTAAAATTAAGTCATAGCTGTTTTTTACCGGTTCAAATGCAATACATTTTTTCCCTTTTTTAGCCAACCAAACAGAAAATTCTCCAACACAAGCCCCAGCATCAATGTAAACATCAAAATCGCATTCTTCAATAAACTTTTTAACACCTAACTCATAAGCATAATTAATGTATTGAAAATCTAATGTATGGGCTCTTGTATAAAATAAACCTAAACCACTTTTTACTAACCGGGCTTCAGCGTTTGACTTTTGTGTTAATAGAAAATATATAGAATAATATATAGATTGAAAGTCTCCGTATTTTATGTATTGCCAGAAATAGGCTAAATAAGTATAAATTTTTTTCATCAACTGGTTAGTGCACAAATGAATTAAAAATTAGGTTAAAAACATACTTCTTTTATTTAAGCAGTTGCTTTTACCGTTATGCAAGCCTTGTTATTCAAGCCTAATGGCTGCTATGAGCATCAAAAAAATGCATAATTTTTATATTGCAAATTAAAATTTAATCACCATTTGTCCAACCATACAAGTAAAGCACTGTTTCTTTAATTAATTCCCCACCTATTCAACCCTATTAACAAAAAGCTATTTTGGTTGTGCGCTGCTTATAACATACATTTGCCCACCATGCAACAAGGTATTTTGTATATTGTACCCACTCCTATTGGTAATTTGGAAGATATTACTTTAAGGGCTCTCAGAATTTTAAAGGAGGTTGATTTAATTATTGCGGAAGATACCAGACAAAGCATTAAGCTATTAAATCACTACCAGATTCAAAAGCCATTACAAAGTTACCACATGCACAATGAGCATAAGGTTTTACAGCATTATATAAATGAGTTGCTAAATGGTAAAAACATTGCTTTAATTAGCGATGCAGGCACTCCCGCCATAAGCGACCCTGGTTTTTTACTGGTGCGTGAAAGTTTAAAAAACACCATTAAAGTGGATTGCCTGCCGGGTGCTACCGCTTTTGTTCCTGCTTTGGTTAAAAGTGGATTGCCTGCCGATAGTTTTTGTTTTGAAGGTTTTTTACCGGAGAAAAAGGGCCGCCAGACCATGCTTAAAAAATTATGTGAAGAGGAAAGAACTATTATTTTATATGAAAGCCCGCATAGAATAGTAAAAACTTTAAAGCAATTTGTAGAGTATTTTGGTGCTGACAGGCTGGTTAGCGTAAGCAGAGAATTAACCAAAACTTTTGAAGAAACAGTAAACGGAACCGTACAGGAAGTACTGACTCATTTTGAAAACAACATTGTTAAAGGCGAATTTGTAATTGTTATTGATGGTAAAAAATAATTATTTAAGATGGCTTTTATATAGCTTAGGTGCCGCCAGCAGTTTTGGTTTGGCATGGATTCCATATAATATTACACCACTTATACTGGTAAGTTTTTTTCTGCTTTTATTATTGGAACAGGAAATAAGGTTAAGCAAAAAAGCACCTGCCTGGTTTTTATTGTATATATTAATAGCCAGCTTTGGTTTAAACTTTTTTACTACTTACTGGATATGGAATGCGAGCCCCGGTGGTGCAGCATTTGCATGGATTTTTGATACTTTTTTAATGATTCTGCCTTTTCTTATTTTTCATATAGTGAATAAAAAAACGCAACAGGTTAACTATTGGTTTTTTATTGCTTTATGGATTGGTATGGAACTGCTACACAGCCGGTGGGAATTTGCTTACCCCTGGTTAACTTTAGGAAACATATTTGCGGCCTGGCCCAAACTTATTCAATGGTATGAATACACGGGTGTTTTTGGTGGAAGTTTATGGATATTAGCCGCAAGCGTAGCCTCCTTAAAGTTATTCAATTATTATAAAGAGCATCAATCCATTCCTGTTAAAAAAGTTTTCAATCAATTATTTATTTATGTATTGGCTCCATTGTTTGTGTCGTTTTATATTTTAACTGACAGGCATGAACCTAGAAAAGAACAAAAACGTTTCAGTGAAATTACTATTGTTCAACCCAACTTTGACTCTTACGAAAAATTTAACAGCATTACTCCCGAAGAGCAGATAAAACAAATTTTAAACCTGTCCTCTTCTCAATTAAGCGCCACAACACATTTAATTTTAGCGCCTGAAACTGCTATACAGGATAATGTAGATGAACGAAATTACGACAAGAATAATTCTATTAATTTATTAGATACTTTTATTAACCGACATGCAGGCGTAAGCCTGTTAACAGGTGCCAGCACCTTTAAATTTTATTTCGACAAAGCGGAAATAACACCCACTGCACGGCTTTATCAGGACAACATGTATTATGATTATTATAATACGGCCCTTTTTAAAAACAGTGCTGTTAGCTGGCAGGCATACCACAAAAGCAAGTTGGTACCTGGCGTTGAAAATATGCCTTATGTAAATGTATTCAGTTTCTTAAAAAATTTTGTTATTGATTTAGGTGGCACCAGTGGCGGACTTGGCAAGGATAAAGAAGCCAGCAATTTTACCGATATTAATAAAGTACAATATGCTCCCGTTATTTGTTACGAAAGTATATTTGGCGAATATGTGAGCGATTATGTAAAAAAGGGTGCTAATATTATTTGTATTATAACCAACGATGGCTGGTGGGGCAATACAGCGGGTTATAAACAACATTTTGAGTATGCCCGACTACGTGCTATTGAAAACAGGCGTTTTATTGCCCGTTCGGCCAATACCGGTATTTCAGGGTTTATTGATGATGAAGGCAATATAATACAACAAAGTAAATGGGATGAAGCCATAGCCCTTAAACAACAAATACAGGTTAACAATGAAATTACTTTTTATACCAAGTATGGCGACTATATAGCTTACATGGCAGCCTTTTATTTACTGTTTAATTTACCTTTATTGTTTAAAAGAAGAAAACATTAATTATTTAATTGGCTTTTTATAAAACTAATACAACCATCAAAGTGAAATTCAAACTCAACTTCTCCTTCTTTATGGTAATAAATATTTGTTATTTCTGAGTTATAAATTGTATTCTTTAATTGATAACTATTAACAGAAGCATGCTCTAAATAGCTATCCCAAATTTGTAAAAAAATAAGGTATATTTTTCTGAAAAACTCCTCTTTCTTTTTTTCCTCTACTCTTAAATAATCAACAATTATTACTTTTTTATAATTTCTAATATTTGCTCTTAAAATATTATTGATGTGTTTATCATTAAATGAATAACCAATAATTATAATTTCATTTGATGCATGATAATCTAAAACAAACTTAGTGTAAGCTTTATTATAATGGTCATTCAACATTTTTGTTGATTTATCAAATCCAGTAATCATATCAAAGTCATGTCTATTTTCATGACTATCAAAATTACCCGTTCCTATTTCGCTTACAATAGAATTCATTGAACCAGTTCTATGGTCGAAAGCTGGCTTTGCACCCTCCAAGTATTTAGCGCTTACAAGATTTATTTGTCCATGCAAATGATTAAAATAGTAGTTATTATTACTATATCTTTTATTAATCTTTCTGAAATAATTGATGGGATCTTCTACGGAATCTTCAATAACTAAATCGTAATTTAACGTATGGTATTTAACCTCATTATCTATTGAAAGTAACTTTTTAAAATACTTTTTTAATTCCTCAGATTCATTTGAACGAAGTCTAAAATATGCATATATCACATATAATATTAGTGCTTTAATTTTAAGCGTTTCATTTAAAGTAAAATTGGGATTATCAAACTTATTTGACAAAACAATTGGCTTGAGCTTATATTCAATTAAAATGTCCCCTTTAAGTTCTCCTTTTTTTGTGTCCGAAATCAGCTCACTTAAATAAATTAAATGCTCAAAATTTAAATTGTTTGAATCCTGAACACCTAGCTCATTTTTAGCTATTTTATAAAGTTCGGAATATTTATTAATTAAAGCCCTACAGTCATTTAAATAAGAGTCTTCATCTATATTAACTAATTGTTCTTTGATACAATTGAATACTTCATCCTTAAAAAAATTATAATCCGTTATGACCTTGGTAATAAAATCCGTAGTTAATTTCTCTTTCGATTCAGTTTTGGGTTCCAAAAAATCAATTGAAAATCCTGCAGCAGTAAATAATATTAGCTTTTTTTCCATATCCTATTTAATCCATTTTATTGAAATGTTTCGTACCATTCAAAACGATTTTTTATAATACTTTCTTTATTGCTTTTTATAAAATTAATAAAAGCCAAAACAACAGGAGAAAGACTTTTTTGCTTTAACCATATTAAATTCCAACTTGTTTTAATAGGAAATCCTTTAACAGGAATAATAAATAAATCATCATTTTGAAGTTCGTTTTTTATACCAATCAGGGGCATTATAGAACAACCTAAGCCTGCTATTACAGCCTGCTTTACGGCCTCGTTAGAGTTTAGTTCCAGTTTTTTTTTCACCTTTAAATTGTTGCTATCAAAATATTGTTGCAAGGTAAGTCTCACACCTGAGCCCTCTTCCCTGTATATTAAATTTACATTGGCTAATACTTCTTTGCTTTTGCTTTTAAACTTGGCAGCCCAATCTGCATTACCCACTAAATACAATTTATTTTGAAGCAATTCTTCCCGCTCTATATTCATCTTATCAGGAAGAACAGATACCAGACTAAAATCAGTTTCATTCTTGCTTAAAGCGTCAATTGCTTTTGCCCTGTTGGTTACATCAAGCATTAACTCTACCTCCTGGTTCTGGTTTAAAAAATCTGTTAGAAAATAGGGCATGACATACTTACCGGTAGATACCACAGCTATTTTTAGCTTACCTGTCAGTTTCCCATTAAAAACTGATGTTTTATACTCAATAGCATTTACTTCATCTATAATTTTTTTGCCCGCTATGGCTATTTCCTTCCCAAAATGGGTTATGTAAATTTTACGTCCAATAATTTCGGTCAGTGGAATATTAAACTGTTCCTGAAAATTTTTGAGCTGAATAGAAACGGCAGGTTGCGTTAAATTCAATTCTTCCGCAGCCTTTGTTATACTAGCAGTTTCAGCTATTTTAACAAATACCTGAAGTTGATGTAAAGTATAATTCATAAATAATTTTTATGTAAATCATAACAAATATAAATATAAATTAACAGAAGTTGGTAGTAGTTTTGTGGACATATTTAATGACAATATTTCAATTAAATTATTTAACAAATTATAGCGATACATATAAATGAGTAAAAAAGTTTCATACTACCTGTTTATAGTAATAATCGCAGTGTTTTTTAACAGCATTATACAACCAGCGTTTCAAAGTATTTTTAAAACGAATAAGTATCATGTTACCAATATCCATAAAACCCATTTACTGGATGGTATAAAAACAATTGATTGCATTAATGAAACGGAAGAGGATTTTGGTGAAGATAAACTAGAAACACCTTTACAAAATTCATTTTACTTAGACCTTAGTCTCATTAATATAAAATTAGTCAACCTGCATGTTGGCTTGCCTTCCTATTATAATTCCAATAAAAATCTTTACAGTAACGTAGCTACGAATATTGCCCTCGGCATATTCAGAATTTAGACCTGTTCCCAAGCATCGGTGTAGCCTTTACACCAAACGTTATTTTCATTTTTATCACCAATTTATTATTAAACCAATAGTCAAATCATGAGGAAGATTCTCATTTTTGCGGCTTTATGTGCTTTATTGAGCCAAACAAGCTGTAAATTTAAAACAGAAGAAAAAGAAGAAGAAAGCAAATTTCTGGTTACCAGCCCATTAAAAAAAGACACCTTAATTACAAGGGAATATGTAGCCCAAATCCACGCCATCAGCCATATTGAACTGCGCGCTTTGGAGAGAGGTTACTTACAAGACATTTATGTGGATGAAGGGCAACATGTAAAAAAAGGGCAGCTTATGTTTAAAATAATGCCTTTATTATATCAGGCAGAATTACAAAAATCAAAAGCTGAGGCCCAATACGCAGAAATTGAATACCTGAATACAAAAAAATTATCTGACAGCAATATCGTATCGCCTAATGAACTGGCTTTGGCTAAAGCTAAATTAGACAAAGCAAAAGCAGAAGTATCATTGGCACAAACGCATTTACAATTTACCGAAATAAGAGCACCTTTTGATGGTATTATGGACCATTTTCAGGTAAGGTTGGGTAGTTTGGTAAACGAAGGTGACTTACTCACTACTTTATCGGACAATAGCCAAATGTGGGTTTACTTTAATGTACCGGAAGCGGAGTACTTAAATTATAAAACCAATGTAACTACAGAAAACCTGTTAAGGGTTAATTTATTAATGGCCAACGGCCAGGTTTTTGAATACCCCGGAGAGGTTAAAACCATTGAAGCTGACTTCAATAATGAAACCGGAAACATTGCTTTCAGGGCTACATTCCCTAATCAAAAAGGATTATTACGCCATGGTGAAACCGGTAATATACAAATGTCAGTACCATTGAAAAATGCCATAATTATTCCTCAAAAATCAACTTTTGAAATATTGGAGAAACGATATGTTTTTGTAGTTGATAAGGACAATGTGGTAAGACAAAGAGAAATAAATATTGAAGCTGAATTACCTGATTTATATGTCATTAAATCGGGCTTGAAAGAAAACGAAAGAATTTTATTGGAGGGTATTCGTAAAGTTAGCGATAACCAAAAAATAGAATACGAATACGAAGAACCGCAAAAGGTTATTTCTCACCTAAACGTATACGTTGAATAATTTAAAACAGATAAAAAAAGATGTTCAATAAATTTCTAAAACGACCGGTACTGGCTATAGTACTATCGTTAGTAATTATTTTTATGGGGGTGTTGGCTATTAAAACATTACCAACATCGCAGTTCCCTTCTATTGCACCGCCAATGGTAATGGTAACTGCATCGTACCCGGGAGCCAGTGCAAAGTCGTTGGCCGAATCTGTTATTATTCCTTTAGAGCAAGCACTGAATGGTGCCTGGGGAATGAAATACATGACTTCTGATGCTACCAGTGCCGGTGAAGCCAACATTCAAATTGTATTTAACTTAGGTACTGACCCTGACCAGGCGCTGGTACAGGTTTCTAACAGGGTACAACAGGTGCTGAACAGATTACCCACTTTGGTGCAAAGGGAAGGTGTGGTGGTAACACCTATTATGCCTAGTATGTTAATGTATGTGAACCTTTATAGTAAGGATGCAAATGCCAATATGAAGTTCCTGTTTAACTATGCGGGTGTAAACATGATTCCTGAATTGCAGCGTTTAAATGGTATTGGCCAGGCTAAAATTTTAGGAAGCCGTCAGTATGCTATGCGTATTTGGTTAAACCCAGACAGGATGAGGGCTTACAATGTATCGCCTGACGAAGTAATGGAGGCGTTAAGCGACCAAAGTATTATTGGTAAACCGGGTAGGATTGGTAGAGGCGATGGAAGCAGGGCTGAAGCATTGGAATACGTGCTGGCTTATTCTGACCGTTTTAATGATCCGGCACAATACGAAAATGTAATTATCAGGGCCAATGCAAATGGTGAAATTCTACGTTTAAAGGATATGGCCAAAGTGGTATTGGGTAGTGAGTATTACGATATTTATTCTAACCTGAACGGAAGTCCATCAGCAGCTATTGTATTAAAGCAAACTTATGGTAGTAATGCCAGTGAGGTAATTGAACAGGTAAAAACCAAGCTAGAAGAACTGAAAAAAACATTCCCTCCGGGTATGGATTATGAAATCAGTTATGATGTTTCTAATTTCCTGGATGCATCAACTGAAAATGTAATTCATACTTTACGCGATGCGTTTATTTTGGTGGCATTGGTGGTGTTCTTGTTTTTAGGTGATTGGCGATCCACTTTAATTCCTACACTGGCCGTGCCGGTATCATTAATTGGGGCCTTTATGTTTATGCAACTCTTTGGTTTGACCATTAACATGATTACGCTCTTTGCATTGGTATTGGCTATTGGTATCGTGGTGGATGATGCGATTGTGGTGGTGGAAGCCGTGCATGCCAAAATGGAAGAAGAA
>CAYTWI010000069.1:0-19444 GCA_964442045.1 uncultured Bifidobacterium sp. | reverse complement strand
AAAGTACTACAAGCTTACTAAAAAGGGCAAGCAGGAATCAATTAACGCATCGCAGGAGTTGCTTAGCTTTTTACAAACCATACATAGCATTATTAACCCCGATAATACTTTAACACATGGAGCCATTTAACAAAACACATGTAATACGTGTAGAAGAACGGCTACGCCAATCAGGCTTAAGAAGCGAATCTATGCTTAATGATTTATTGGACCATTATTGCTGCATTATTGAAGCAGAAATGGAAAAAGGCATTGCCTTTGAAACGGCTTACCAAAAAGCCTGGAATACTATTAGTCCCAATGGCTTAATAGAAATAGAAGAAGAATTATTTTTTATGTTAAACTTTAATAAACAAACTACTATGAAAAAAATAGTGTATGCATGCGGCTTTTGTGCTGCAACTTTTATTTCGGCAGGATTACTGTTCCGTATTTTTCACTGGGCCGGCACCCCGGCAATTGGCATTTTAGGTTTTGCCTTTTTAATTATTACCTGCTTGCTGGTATTAATCAACAGCACTAAAAAAATCAGACAATTAAACTTACAGGGAATGGTAAGACTTTTATCAGGCAATACCGCTGCTATTCTAATTGCCATTGGTTCTATTTTTAAAACCCTTTCGTTTCCTTACGCCAATTTAATTACACTTATTGGGTTTTTGTTCCTCATCTTTTTATACATCCCAACTTTCTTTTACCATCTGTACCAACAATCGCTTAGTGAAGCTTAACAGGCTCATAAAATTTGCAGGTATGGGTTACGACCTGTAATACTTCATATATATAAAACACCCGCAAAAGCCGGCAATTCATCATGGATTAGCCGGTTTTTTGTTTGCATCATCAAAGTACAAAATACGTATTTCATGCTATATGAACCTATTTTTATTAGTTCACCTTTGATGCTTATGAAAAACCTTATAAAAGCCTACACAACCTTAATGATTAGTTTCATTAGCCTTCTTTCTTTTGCTCAACCAACTATGGTGAAAGATATTTTTGAGGGTACAAACGGAGCAAGCCCAACTAACTTTACCACACACAATAACAAGCTCTACTTTACCGTTCGCGATACTTTAAACCCTAATAATGCTAATTTTTTGTACGAAAGCGATGGCACCAGCAGCGGAACGAACAAACTAGCAAACACGGGTTACATGACCAATATGACCACTTTTGGAAACAAAATACTTTTTTCAGGAGATCCGACAGGAGCTACCAACTATGAACCGTGGATTACAGATGGCACTGCCTCGGGTACTATATTACTTAAAGAAATGAATCCGGGTTTTAAAGGCAGTAGTCCCAATTTTATCACACTTAATAACCAAACTGCATTTATTTATAATGGATATGGTATTTTTAAAACCAATGGAACACCAAGTGGTACATCATTATTTTTACCTGTAATAATAAACAATAAAGTTATTGCATTTAAAAACAAAATCTATTTCTGGGGAACTTATAATAGTGTACAAGGCTTATGGTCGTTTGATGAAAATGCAACGGCTCCTACCCTCATGGCTCAACACACTAATTCTACTTACAATTTTGCTTTAAGTGTTGGTGCCAATTTGTTCTATTACGTAGCCACCGATGCTGAGCATGGTTACGAGCCTTGGGTAAGCGATGGAACAGCAGCAGGTACTCATTTATTGAAAGACATAAAACCCGGTACAGCAAGCAGCTGTGATGATGGCAGTTCATCAAGCTATACCAGTTTTGCTATAGTAAATGATAAGGTATATTTTAACCCTTCCGAAAACACCTATGGAAGAGAGTTATGGGTGAGTAATGGAACTGAAGCCGGAACTAATTTGTTTTTTGAGTTAATACCGGGTGCTACATCTGGTAATCCACGTAAGCTCATTAGTACAGGTAATCAATTTTACTTTGCTGCACGCTACCCCGGTTATAATACCGATTTTGTTTGGGTCAGCGATTTAACAGCGGCTGGTACTAAAATAGTAACTGATAAAAACGATGCCTTTATAGAAGAAGGTGGTATGTTCCCTTTAAACAACAAATTATTTGTAAAAGGTCGCGACAGATCAAATCAGATATTAGGATTTGAACCTTTTATAACTGATGGTACTAAAACGGGTACTTATATGTTAGCAGACATTGACAGCACTCCCTATGCCGAAAGTATTTCAAGCACCTTCAATCAGTTACCCTTTGTAATTGGCAATAC
This sequence comes from uncultured Bifidobacterium sp., assembly GCA_964442045.1. Taxonomy (GTDB): domain Bacteria; phylum Bacteroidota; class Bacteroidia; order UKL13-3; family UKL13-3; genus JAAFJM01. Next base: position 17,250 of record CAYTWI010000069.1, on the reverse strand, counting down.
CATTTATTTTGTTGCCAATGATGCCGTACATGGTAATGAGCTTTGGAAATATACTGATAATGGTACCGGAGGCACGCAGGTAAAAGAAACAAAATCTGTCCGTAATACCAGTATATATCCTAATCCGGCACACAACCAACTGAATGTAACAAGCACCGAAAACATTGAAAAGACTGAACTTTATAATATAACAGGTTCGTTGGTATTATCAACTACTGAAATGACCATTGATATCAGCTCACTTAACCATGGTATTTATTTTGTAAGAATATATAACGGGCAAGGCATAACTACACAAAAAATAATTAAAAACTAATACAAGTTATTCATTAAAAAGCCGCTTACATAACAGTAAGGGGCTTTTTAAAATACGCATTTCATGCGATTTCAAAAGCAAGTGGCTCCTATAATTTTGTGCATACTAAAACCATTATTATTATGAAAAAACATATTACTTTCTTTTATGCAATGCTTGCCGTTTTGACACTACGTGCACAAACAACCATTACCACCACTACTCAAATTGGTTATACTGCTCCTTTAATAATAGCATCGGCAAGTACAGCCGCTTCTGTGCCTATTAATACAAGTGGTGCAGCTGTGACCTGGAACTGTGCCAACCTGCAACAGGAAACAGGCACACCCATTATTAACTATACTGTCAGTTCACCGGCTGGAACAACTTATGCCAATGATTATCCCAAAGCCAACTGGTATTTTACCGACCCTGCACTTACTGCGGTGTTCGGACATCATTATTATAGCTTAACAACAGATAGTTTAGTTCTGTGGGGAGAACATACAACAGGTAAGAGTTACGAAATTTACGATGACCCACAGATAGATTTAAAGCTCCCTTTCAGTTACAGCAACGTTTATGCAAACTCTTACAGCAAAACAAGCTACAATGCGAATGGCAGTGTAAGCAGCAGCCAGACGGGAACAGTTACTTTAACATACGATGGTTATGGCACTTTAATTTTACCCAACGGAACCTTTACCAATGTAGCCCGCATAAAAAAAGAAAGAACCAACTCATTAGGCCCCACCACTGTTTCTTATACATGGTATTCTATAGCCACCGGAGCACAACTGATGAATTATGAAACCAATGGCGGATTACAGGTGGTTTACAATAACGTGGCATCAACCAATATTAACAACTTACAAAATAACAATTATACTGTTCAGTTATTTCCTAACCCATTTTATGATTATGCTACTTTGAAAGTTAGAGGTAATAATACCGTCAACAATGGTAAGGTTGTTATTTTCAACATACTTGGACAGCCTGTTAAAACAGTGAATATTATTAATAACGAAGCAAAAATTGAAAGAGATAATCTATTGAAAGGAATTTACTTTTATAGTTTAATTCATAACGACTGCATTATTTATAGTCACAAATTTATTATCGAATAATAATCTAATGACATGCAGAAAAGCAAACATGTTCAAAAGCATGTTTGCTTTTCTATTAATAATCCATATACCGCCACTAAGGGTTTTACGGTATATAAAAATACGTAGTACTGTGTATAGCATTCAATTACAGCACATAATATGTTTGCCCACCTAAACCAAACTGTCTATGAAAAAAACAATACTCTCTTTATTGATTGCTTTAGCAACGGTAAATCTTTTTGCACAAAATGGCGAAAAATACTTTAAAGACAAAGATTATGCACGCGCTCAATTTGCTTACGAACGCGAAGTGCAAACCAATCCGTCATTATACTTAAACTTAGCTAAAAGTTATTTTGCTTTACAAAAGTTTGATGATGCCATACAGGCTTTAAAACTATACAAAGAAAAATACAGCGCTGCTAACAAAGCAGAAGCTGATAAGCTGATAGCTTTATTGGAACGCAAAGACGAAATGGTAAAGGTAGAAAACTTAGGTGCTACCATTAACAGCAGCGATGAAGATTTTTTACCACGTATTTTACAGGATGGAAAAACACTTTATTTTATATCGGACAACAGACCGGGGGGAAGTGGTAAAGAAGATGTTTTTGTAAGTAAGCTGGATGATAAAGGAATTTGGAAAAACCCTGAACAGGTTTACCAGTTCAATACTAAAAGCAATGAAGGTTTATTATCTATTTCACCCGATGAAAAAGTAGCCATACTATTTGGCAATTACCCCGGTAGTTTTGGTGGTGGCGATTTATTTTACAGTGTAAAAACAGAATCAGGCTGGAGCACTCCTTGTAATATAGGAGGTACTATTAATACCAAAATATGGGAGTCGTTAGCGTGTGTCGGGCCCGATGGCAAAACACTTATTTACTGTACCGATGTAACAGGCAGAGGCAGTGAAATGTTTATGACCACACTAACCGAAAATGGCTGGACAAAACCTGTTTCATTGGGTTCAACTGTTAACACCAGCGAGAATGAAAAGTTTCCGTTTTTAGCAGCCGATGGCAAAACACTTTATTTTTCGTCAAACGGATTACCGGGTTTTGGAGAAGAAGATATTTTTGTGAGTCGCAGGCTTGATGATACCTGGACCAATTGGAGCACTCCTGTTAATTTAGGTAAATATATTAATACACTTGATGGCGATATGGATTTATCAATTCCTGCTTCAGGCAAGTTAGCTTACGTAGTACGCAGCAATGCACCTGATGGTTATGGCAAGTCTGACATATATAAATTCTTGATGCCATTTAGCTTGCGCCCTGAACAGTTGTTTAAATTATTTGGAAATGTTTACAACGAAAAAGACAGTGCAGCACAGGTAAACATTAAGTTTATTGATATGGCTACCAATACCGTTGTAACCAAAGCCACCAGCAATGACAGCAAAGGTTATTATTCAGTAGCCTTGCCATTGAATAAAAAATACTTAGCCGTTATTGATATGAAAGGTTATTTATACTACAGCGAAGTAATTGATTTAACCAATCCGGATAAGTACCGTAAACGTTTTACATTTCAACAGAAAATAACTTTACAACGCAACCGTTTGGATGCATTGAAACTTAAAATGGATAGCTTAAATTACCAGTTGGGCGTGCTTAACCAAACCAATACAGAGAAAATAAGAGAAACATTTGATGCTTACGAAAAACAAACCCATGCATACAAAGCAGCTGTTGAAGAAATGGAAAACCTGCTCTACCAAGCCAAATACGATTGGATGACAGAAAACACAGAAGACCTGCAACTGCAAAAAGACTTCCAGGTTAAACGAGCGCAAATAGGTGTAACCTTTGAACTGAAAAATATATTCTTCGACCTGGGTAAAGCAACACTCCGCGATGATTCTAAAAAGGAACTGGATAAGTTGTATGAAATATTAAGCAACAGTGATATTGTAATTGAGTTAGGCGGCCATACGGACAGTATAGGAAAAGACGAAGCCAATCAAATACTATCGCAGGAAAGGGTAAACAGTGTAAAAACATATTTAACCAATAAAGGTATTAATGGTAACAGGATTATAGCTGTAGGCTATGGCGAAAAATTGCCTATTGCGAACAATGCCACTGACGAAGGCCGACAACTGAACCGCAGGGTTGAAGCTAAAATTTTAAAACTACAACAAGACAAAGAAGGTGCTGATGTGGTGACTGAAGACGATAAAAAGAAAAAAGAAGATCCGATAGCCGCAGCTGCTATTAAAAAAGGAGAAATGTTACCTCTACTGCAAGCTGCTGCACGCAAAGGTGGTTTACCAAGCGGAAGCGAGTGTAATACTGTTTATAAACCTATTGAAGCCAATAACAATTTACCATACAAACCAAATAAGTATAACAGTTCGTTTAACAGCGCAGCTTTAGATATTGATGACAACATTCTAAAACGTTTCAACATCAGCTTGCTTAACCATGGGTATGAAGTAAAAGGCATCAGCCAGGGTGTATCCATAACCTTTGTACGCGATGCAAAAAACCTGGCCGAAAATCATTTAGAGTATTATTTCAATAATCCGAATGGTATTGATTGGGGAGCAGGTTATACCAATATCAGGAACATTCAATTAAAACCAACCATCAAACTGCCTTTAAATATTTTGTGGGGTTGGGAAATAAAATACTTTGCCAGTAAAGGAACTGATGGTTTATACAACATTAATATTCCTTTAGGTTTAAGATACATTGCCAAAGTAAAACAAGTTATTGTAGGGCCGGAGTTTATTTATAGTATAGGCGCACTACGCAATGATAAAATAATGGAAAATGTAAACCATACACGCATTGGTGTAAATGCCAGATGGAAATTTGTGCAAGGTGGTTTATACAAAGCCTCTGGCAGTGAAATTAACTATTGGGGCTACAGAGTAGGGCTAAGCTTCTAAAAACTGTTTTATACTGCACTAAAAAGCTGTTTCGTTCATCCGAAGCAGCTTTTGGTTTTTTATACCGTTTCAATAATACCTTTTACGTATTACAAAATACGTATTTCATGCGATAGATAGCTTATCCATTTCATGCAATTTTGAAATACAAAATTTCCTTATTCAACATGAAAAAATTATTGATTATTTGCTGCGTTTTTGCCCTTACCGCAAACCAATATGCACATGCGCAAAAAAGCTTTCCCCAAATTTTAAATGCCAAATTTACCCTCAATGCCGAATGGAAAACCATTAGCGATGATGTGAGTAAAGTACTGGCCGGTGACTTAGAAGATATTGGTATGTTCAGTTGTGTAGATGGCAAAGAATTGTGGAAACTGAATATGAAAGAGAAGTTTGGTAAGAAAAAATGTACCGACTGGCGCTGGCTTGAATCAAAAGCACTTGTAAAAATTGAATTCAAAGGTGATAAAAAAGGTGATGTTATTACCTACTATATAGATGACAAAACAATGGAAGTAGTTGCTGATGCCAGCTCACGTACCGAAAAAACAAAATCAAATTCAAAATGGCAGGACAAAGGAACTCTTTCATTGAGTAATCCGAATGTAATTATTACAGCCAGTTACGAAAAAAGCTGGGGCGGTTCAGCTATGAGTTCATCCAAACGAAAAGTAAACTTAACCTGTGCCGGAGATATTAACTGGACCATTACTTTTGATGCCGCCTTAGTGGCCAGCTTATGTGGTAACAGTTTTAGCTCGAGCTACTTTGACAACCAATTAAGCTTAATGGCACAGGACAATAAAGTGTTTGCCATTTACGAAGGTATTACGTGTATTGATTTACAATCAGGTAAAATATTATGGCAAACTACTTTCGATAATTCACAATTCAATTTTGGTTTATTTAAATCAACACAAACAGTAGGCAGAGCCGATTTTCCTTTACTGGTTGGTAATGCCATATACATTGCCGACTTATCAAAAAACAATTACTGTATCAAAAAAATAAATGCAGAGAATGGTAGTGTATTATGGAAATCGGAACCGATTGACAAGAATGCAGTAGTACCACAATTAATGATTGTAAACAATACTCTGATAGCCCGCTTTGGTGGTGATATCATTACCCAATCGTACATACCAAACGCAAACAACTCCGCACTTGATGTATGCAAAACAGAGTTTAAAATGATTGGTGATTTTGGTTTAAAAGCATATGATTTAAACAGTGGAAAATTGCTTTGGGAAACAGAAAAAGCAAAACCGGCCGGTGATAAATTCAGCAGTAGTATAAGCAATATTATTACCGATGATAAAAACATTTATGTAGCTTCTAATAAAAATGTTTTTGCATTGGAGCCAACTACAGGTAAAGTAATATTTAATGTAGATAACAAAGGACTGGATATAGGAGACCCTATCAATTTACAATTTTTTAAAAATGATATACTGATTGAAGGACGCGAAGGCGTGGCGCGTTTAAGTAAAACTGATGGCAAAAAAATATTTGGTACCAATACGGATAATTGCTTCAGAACACAATTTGTTGGCGATGCATTTTTTGTATGGACCGGTAAAGAGCCAGGAGACCTGAAAAAATTTATCAGGTTGGATATAGAAACAGGAGCCATCTTGGGTAAAATAGATGATACCTACCGCCCATGGTTTACCTTGGATGGAGAGGAGTTTGTAAAATTTGACGGAGGTAAAATATTACGCTTTAAAACAAAATAAAAATACCTATGAAAACTTTCAAAAAACTAAGCATCACTATTACATTAATCAGCTTAACTACTTTTTGTTGGGCACAGGAATATATTTACATAAGCAGGGAAGGAGTAAGAGATGTTCTACGGGTAAACATAGGTTATACCAACTGGAGTTTAACCCCTAAAGACAGTAGCAACGGAGGCTCTGCCAATGGCATTCACTTATCAAATGAAGTAAAAATAGTATCAGCCCTTTGGGATAAAAAGAGTTCATTCACAGTGCATGATGCTTTTTATTTCGATATTAACTTAGGCCTTCAAGGTGATGCACGTAAAGCAACTGCCGGTGCTCCCGATGATGAAAAAAAATTCAGTGTGAATACCAACTTTGGTTATTTGCTTTTAGCAGGCTACCGCAATAAAAAATGGGGTGCATTAGCCGGTTTAGATTTCAGGTGGCAAACGTGCAATGCAGGAGGCTTTGGAACTCCATCTTTAAATGGTGATTTATTTAACTTTACAAGGCCCCTGGTAGTACGTGGCGAATATTGTGTATCAGAATCGGTAGCAGATAAGCGTGCTATTGGTACCATTTGGTACGACAGTGGTACCAACGATTACAGTCGCGCCACCTATTTTAGCTTCCGGGGTGAATACCCAATTGGTTCACAGGGACGCTGGTGGCTTTTAGGTCAGTATACTTTTATGCAAAGTATAGGTGATGATAAATTTTATACCAACCCTACTCCTGTTATTACCAACATGAACCAATTTATTGTTGGCTTCAGGATACAAAATGCCTTGTTGTAAAAACAAAAAAGAGGTTGCTTTCGGGCAACCTCTTTTAAATTATTTTATAGTTTAGAGAGTATTTAACAAGGTATTGAAAAATAAAACTTACTTCCTTTTCCCAGTTCACTTTCAACCCAAATATTTCCATTGTTTTTAGCCAGCAAATCTTTACATAACTGCAAACCTATTCCGGTACCTTTTTCGTTTTTAGTACCGTAAGTACTTAAGTGTGCGGTAGCCGAAAATAATTTTTCTATATCGTTAGCCGCTATTCCTGTTCCATTATCCGCCACACATACAATGGCTTCATTACCTTTCACAACTGCATTTAATAATATCTTTCCATTGGTATTGCTAAACTTAATGGCGTTATTAATTAAATTACGAAATACTATTTTAAGCATTTCTATATCGGCTTTCACATTAATAGAGCCTGGAATATCAACTTCAAACGTAATACCTTTATCTTCGGCTACAGCTTTAAATAAGCTTACTTTATTGCCAACCAGTTCAAGTAAATTAACTTCCTGAAAAAAGGCTTCTGTATTATTGATTTGGGTTTTAGCCCAATTCAATAAATTATCAATCATATCAGCCGTTTCTCTTACTTTATAACTTAACGATTTAATAAACTCGGCTGCTTCATCTTCTGATATATCACCGTCTTTATACATCTCCAAAATAGAGTTGATGTTACGCAAGGGTGAGCGTAAATCATGTGCCACAATGCTAAAAATTTTATCTTTTACTTTATTGGCCTCTTTTAACTCAACGGTGGTGTTTTCGAGCTGCTTACTAGTCTCTTTTTCTCTTAAAACACTTAGTTTTAACTCCAGTAATTTTATAACCTGCTTGGCAATTATTTTTAAGGCCTCCTGCTGTTGACTGTTTAACATACGAGGCTCCTTGTCTATTACACAAATGGTACCCAAATTATAACCATCGTCAGTAGTTAAAGGCATACCTGCATAAAATCCAATATTAGGATCTCCGGTAACCAAAGGATTGTTGGAGTAGCGTTGGTCATGTGCAGCATCTTCAACAATATATAAATCATTGGTTAAAATAGCATTTTGGCAAAATGATATTTCTCTGGCAGTTTCTCTAACAGCTAACCCAATATGCGCTTTAAACCATTGTCTTTTATCGTCAATCAATGAAACTAAAGAAATGGGGGTATTACATATACTTGATGCTAATTTAACGAGTTCATCAAAATCCGCTTCTTCCGGAGTATCAAGAATCTGATATTCCAGCAGCTTTTTCAATCTATCTTGCTCCACGTTTTTAGTCATAATGCTTGGTTTTGAGCAAATTTAATAATATAAAACTTTTTAGCAAGTCCAAAAAGTTTTACATAACACTTATAAAACAGCCTGTAGTTTCGTTAATAAAGTGTTGAAAAACAGCAGTCCATCTTCTATCTTATGTATGTTAACCAATTGCAACTGTAAAACTTTACCAGTTTGTTTCAATTTACTACTCGAGCCATTTTGTTGGATAAACTGGAGTAACTGGCTGAATAACTCTGACTGGTAATAGGCCTTGTTATTTTCATTTGGAAAGGTAGCTATCAATAATTTATTCTTTAAAACCAGTTTCTCAAAGCCAAAGCGTTTAGCATACTCCCGAAGTTCAATTATCTTTATCAAATCAATCACCTGCTTAGGTAAAGGTCCAAACCTGTCCTCCAAATCATTGGCAAATTTTTCAAGCTCGCTGCTTTCATTAATAGACGACAACTGATTATACAAACTTAAACGTTCGCCAATATTCCGTACATATTCATCCGGTATCAATGCCTCAAAATCTGTTTCAATTACACAGTCTTTGGCTTCTATTTTATGTATTTGCTGGTCTTGAAATACATCGGCAAATTCATCTTCTTTCAATTCCTGAATAGCTTCATCCAATATTTTATGGTACATTTCAAAACCTATTTCCGAAATAAAACCACTCTGCTCCCCTCCTAACAAATTACCCGAACCACGTATATCCAGATCGCGCATGGCTACGTTAAAGCCACTACCCAAATCGCTGAATTCTTCAATAGCTTGTAACCTGCGCCTGGCATCCACATTTAATGTAGCCACACTCGGTACCAACAAATAACAAAATGCTTTTTTATTGTTTCGCCCTACCCTTCCACGCATCTGGTGTAAATCGCTTAAACCAAACATTTGTGCATTGTTAATAATAATGGTATTGGCATTGGAAATATCCAACCCTGATTCAATAATGGTAGTAGCCACCAACACATCATACTCTCCCTCAATAAAACGTATCATTACATCTTCAAGCTTATCACCTTCCATTTGTCCATGAGCCACACATACTTTTACACCCGGGCATAAAAACTCTATTCTGTTGGCTATATCGTAAATATCTTTTACCCTGTGGTGTACTAAAAAAACCTGACCGCCACGTTCTACTTCGGTAAGCACCGCATCGCGCAACAACTCATCATTATAAGAGTGTAACTCAGTATTTACAGGTTGCCTGTTAGGGGGTGGTGTATTAATAATTGATAAATCGCGGGCACCCATTAAACTAAAATTCAGGGTACGCGGAATAGGCGTAGCTGTAAGGGTTAAAGTGTCAACATTTACTTTAATGCTTTTGAGCTTTTCTTTGGCTGCTACACCAAACTTTTGCTCCTCATCAATAATCATTAAGCCTAAGTTTTTAAACTTAATATCCTTGCTTAAAATCTTATGTGTACCTATCAGCACATCTACTTTTCCTTCGGCCGTTCTTTTTAAAACATCCTTTTGTTCACCTGCAGTTTTAAACCTGTTTATATAATCAACCGTGCATGGAAAATCTTTAAACCTTTCCTTAAAACTACGGTAATGCTGGTTAGCCAAAATAGTTGTAGGTACCAATATAGCCACCTGCTTACTATCAGCCACCGCTTTAAAAGCCGCACGCATGGCTATTTCTGTTTTACCAAAACCCACATCGCCACAAACCAACCTGTCCATTGGATGCGGGCTTTCCATATCTTTTTTCACATCAGCAGTCGCTTTGGCCTGATCGGGTGTATCTTCATACATAAAACTGGCTTCCAACTCTACCTGTAAATAAGTATCCTCACTAAACTGAAATCCCTTTTGTGCTTTTCGCTTAGCATACAAATGAATCAAATCACGGGCTATGTCTTTTACCTTCTTTTTAGTAGCCGTTTTTAGTTTTTCCCATGCATCGCTACCCAATTTATTTAAACGAGGTTCAGTACCTTCTTTGCCTGTAAATTTGGTTATTTTATGAAGTGAGTTAATGCTTACATATAACAAATCATCGTTTTTATAAATAAGTCTCACTGCTTCCTGCAAACGCCCGCTTACTTCTATTTTTTCTAAGCCTGCAAACTTGCCAATTCCGTGGTCAACGTGCACCACAAAGTCACCGGGTTTTAACTCTCTTAATTCTTTCAGCGTTATAATTTTCGAATTGTTATAACGTGTTTTTGATTTACCCCTGTAAAACCTGTCAAACACCTGGTGTTCGGTATAACAGGCCAGTTTTAAATCATGGTCAATAAACCCTTTTGATATACCGTGGTAAACAGGATTAAACTCAATGGTTTTATCCAAATCGTTAAAAATGGTATATAGTCTTTCTATCTGTTTACTGGTATCGCTGAATATTAAATTGCTTAATTTTTGTTGCTGATTTTGCTTTAAGTTTTCAATCAGCATTTTAAAGTTTTTATGAAAAGTTGGTTGAGGTGAACAATTAAACTGTACCACTTCATCGTGTTCAAAACCACCTTTTACACCCATTTCAATACAGGCATAATTAACCAAACTGCCTACCAGTTTTTCTTCGCTTATCAGTATATCATAAACCGATTCGTATGCTATGGTATTTTCCGCATCCTTTTGCTCTTTTATACGTGCCAGGCCTAATTCAGCCCTTTCAATTCCTGTAGATAATATCTCTGCACTCAGCCTGATGTTTTCAGTAAAAAATATGGTATCGTCAGGTAAATAATCAAAGAAAGTCTGGCGTTGTTTTTCTGCCTGCTTTTGTACGTTAGGAATAATAAAAAAACGGTCTACTTTGGTAACTGATAGCTGATCAACCGGGTTAAATACGCGGATACTCTCAATCACATCATCATTCAGTTCAATACGGTAAGGCATATCGTTGCTAAATGAAAACACATCAACAATACCACCGCGAATACTGAAATGCCCAGCTTCATACACAAAGTCACTTCTTTCAAAATGGTGTTCTGTTAAAAAATCAATAAAAAACTCTAAGTCAAAAGTAGAACCTACCTTTAGCTCAAAAGTATTTTGTGTCAGTTCCGTTTCATTAATTACCAGTTCTGCCAATGCATCAATGGTAGTAACAATTAACTCGCCTTTGTTCAGTCTTTGGTTTAACCTGTTTAGTACTTCAGCTCGCTCTAACACCTGATTATTTTCAAGCATATCAACCTGAAAACTTCTTTTGTAGGAAGCAGGGAAATACAAAACGGTTTTCCCTTCCATTAAACTTTCTAAATCAGCATAAAAATACCTGGCATCATCAGTATTGTTAAATACAAATACCTGAGTTCTGAAATTAAACTGGTAAATGCAAGCTGCAATAATAGCATCAATACTGCCCACCAATCCTTTTGCATGTATTTTAGCCTGCTTCGTTTTGTTTAAACTTTTAGCTATTTTATTTACACTTTCACTTTGGCTATAAAGCCCTATTAGTTCTTGAATTTTCACTTAAAAAATAAATAACAAAAACCCGAATAAAACTTATCCGGGTTTTTAAAATTAAAAATATACTCGCCTTAATTGCTTAAAGCCTTCAATAAATTATTTGGCTGCTGCCATTCCATGTATACCTTCGGCCAAAGCCAAAATTAAACCCGGATTTTCTTCAAAAGCATTTCCCACCACTACCACATCAGCACCTGCATTGGCTGTTGCTATAGCCTGTTCAGCGGTTCTGATTCCGCCACCCACAAACAACGGCAAACTGATACTTTTTTTCACTTCACTAATCATGTTGGCAGATATTGGGCGATGTGCCCCACTACCTGCATCCATATACATTACCTGTAAACCTAACATTTCCCCTGCCATAGCAGTACAGGCTGCAATACTATCCTTATCGTGCGGAATAGGCATCGTATTACTCATGTACATTACACTCGTTATATTACCGCCATCCACTATCATATAACCCGTAGGCATTACTTCAATCCCCGATTTTTTTAAAACGGGAGCAGCTAATACATGTTTACCAATTAATAAGTCAGGATTTCGGCCACTAATCATACTTAAAAAAAGTATGGCATCAGCTTCATCATGCACCTGCATAATATTACCCGGAAATAACACAACCGGAATTTTGGTATGTGCTTTTATAAGGCTTACACATTTACTCCAGAAACCATTTGTAATTAAGCTGCCTCCTACTAAAATCAAGTCAACATTTGCCTTGTTGCACAGCTCGCAGGTAGTAAGCAATTGGGCTTCATTGGCTACACTATCGGGGTCAATTAAAACAGCCAATTGCTTGGTTCCTTTAGTCATTTTTTGTTTTAATGAATTTAATATAGTCAATGTCAAAATTTTGAATGGGCTTAAAAATAAATTTGCAAGGCAAATAAAGGCTAATTTTTTAATTTAATAATAATGCCTTTCGGTAAATTTATATAATCATAATAAAATATACGGAGAATCGTATTCTTAACTAAACCCTTATACAAACAAACAGAGCTCTCTTTTACCCAAAATATCAAAACGAATCAGTTTATCTCATTTTACTTGTTCGCGTATAAAACAAACTAAAAACCAGCAAAATAAATGAGTAAAAAACCATAAAATAAATTTCACAAAAATTGAATCAGCCATTTTTTAGTTATTGGCTTTTCAGCTCCATGCAACAAAAATTCAATACTTCAAAATTTATGTCATTTGCCAAACCCACATAAAAAACCCTAGATAACACTGCATTTTTAAGGTAGTCTCAATTTGGTGTGGAAAAGTTTACCAATTAAAAAAAATTAGAAAAAAAAACGTGGATTACTTGTCATAAAAATTAGACAAACCACTGAAAACGTGTGTAGTTATACAAGTCGCTAAAGCCTTACCAACACTCACTTCGTTTTTGTGTAAAACTAGCTTATTAACACCCCGTTTATCAATATTTACTATATACTGGACACCCTTCTATTATGTAATGTGGAAACACCAATTTGATTAAACACATTTTCGGGTGCACTTTTGGGAGACAAGTAAACAGGATTTAAAGACGAAATCTTTATGAGATAAAACCTGCTTAATTTAAAACATAATAAAAATATTTATAATATAAAACTACCGATGAGTAAAGCCAGCAAAAAAACCACCGATGCTAAAGGTCTTAAAATTGAAAGACACTTTACCAAAGAAGGTGTAAGTCCTTACGACATGTTTGAGTATGACTATCGCACCTCGATTATTAAAAATCCAAACGGAAGCGTTGTTTTTGAAATGAACAACGTAGAGGTCCCGAAGAGTTGGAGTCAGGTTGCTACCGATGTATTAGCTCAAAAATATTTCCGTAAGGCTGGCGTTCCGCAACCTGATGGAAGTATAGGTCGCGAAACAAGTATAAAACAGGTGGCACACCGCATGGCTCATTGCTGGATGAAATGGGGTGAAGAATATGGTTACTTTGACTCGCGCGAAGATGCTCAGATATTTTACGAAGAAATGGCTTACATGATTGTAGGACAATATGCAGCACCTAATTCACCGCAATGGTTCAATACAGGTTTGCATAGCTCATACGGTATTACAGGTAAACCACAAGGCCATTATTTTGTAAACCCTAAAACCGGTAAATTAGAAAAATCAACTTCAGCTTACGAACGTCCGCAACCACACGCTTGCTTTATCCTTTCAGTTGATGATGATTTGGTAAACGATGGTGGTATTATGGATTTATGGGTTCGTGAAGCACGTATATTCAAATATGGTTCAGGTGTGGGAACCAATTTCTCACGCATAAGAGGAGCCAACGAAAAACTATCAGGTGGTGGTTCATCATCAGGTTTAATGAGTTTCTTAAAAATAGGAGACCGTTCAGCCGGTGCTATTAAATCAGGCGGTACTACAAGACGTGCAGCTAAAATGGTTTGTTTGGATTTAGACCACCCGGAAATTATTGAATTCATCAATTGGAAAAAAGACGAAGAACGTAAAGTAGCTGCTTTAATAGCTGCCGGTTATGCCAGCGATTATGAAGGCGAAGCTTATGCAACCGTTTCTGGTCAAAACTCTAATAACTCGGTTCGTATTCCGCACGAATTTTTCGAAGCACTAAACGAAGGTAAAAACTGGGATTTAAAAGCCCGTACCGATGGGCGTGTAATGAAATCAGTTCCTGCACAAGATATGTGGGATATGATTGCCAACGCAGCATGGTCATGTGCTGATCCAGGTGTACAATTTGACAGTACTATTAACGAGTGGCATACTTGCCCTGAAGGTGGACGCATCAATGCATCAAACCCCTGTTCAGAATACATGTTCCTGGACAATACAGCCTGTAACCTGGCATCATTAAACTTAATGAAATATTTCAATGCCGAAACATTAGAGTTTGATGTAAAAGGATTTGAACACAGCAGCCGCCTTTGGACAATGGTACTGGAAATTTCAGTGTTAATGGCTCAATTCCCTTCAAAAGAAGTAGCCCAATTATCATACGAATACCGCACCTTAGGCTTAGGTTATGCTAACTTAGGTTCGATGTTAATGATTTCAGGTATTCCTTACGATTCACCAAAAGCATTTGCTATTTGTGGCGCTATCACCGCTATTTTAAATGGTGTGGCTTACCAAACGTCAGCTGAAATGGCTAAATACCTTGGACCATTTGCCAAATACGAAGAAAACAAAAAACACATGTTGCGTGTAATGAGAAATCACCGCTACGCAGCTTACAATGCTACCGATGCATACGAAGGTTTATCAGTTAAACCGGTAGGTATCGACCCTAAATATTGCCCAGACTATTTATTAACTGCTGCTACCAACGCTTGGGACAAAGCAGTACAAATGGGTGAAGAATACGGTTACCGCAATGCACAAGCTACCGTTATTGCTCCAACAGGAACCATTGGTTTAGTAATGGATTGTGATACAACAGGTATTGAGCCTGATTTTGCCTTGGTTAAATTCAAAAAATTATCAGGAGGCGGATACTTTAAAATCATCAATATGGGTGTACCTGCAGCTTTAAAAAGCTTAGGTTACAGCGAATCAGAAATTGATGCCGTTATTAAATACGCTATTGGTCACGCTACCTTAAAAGGAGCTCCACACATTAACCCTGAAAGCTTAAAATTCCGTGGTTTCAACGATGAAGAAATTGCTAAATTAGACAAAGCAGCTTCAGGTGCATTTGAAATTGGTTTTGCATTTAACCAATGGACATTAGGCGAAGAGTGCTTACAACGCTTAGGTTTTACCAGCGAAGAGTACAACCACCCTAACTTTAACCTATTACGTAAATTAGGCTTTACCAAATCAGAAATTGATGAAGCCAACGATTACATATGTGGTACCATGACCGTAGAAGGTGCTCCATATTTAAAAGACGAACACTTACCGGTATTTGATTGTGCTAACAAATGCGGCAGCAAAGGCGAAAGATATATTGCTGCAACAGGCCACATACGCATGATGGCAGCTGCACAACCATTCTTAAGCGGTGCTATTTCAAAAACCATTAACCTTCCAAACGAAGCAACTGAAGGTGATATTAAAGAGTGTTACTACTTAAGCTGGAGCTTAGGTTTAAAAGCCAATGCTATTTACCGCGATGGCAGTAAATTAAGCCAACCGCTTTCAAACAAATCAGATGTGAAAGATGAGGAAGATATCCAGGAAACAGTAGAATCAGTATTAGGTGAAGATGCAAACAAACCGGTTGGTGAGTTAAGCCCTGAGCAAGTACTAGAAGCAGCTACAGCCATATTAAACCGCACACACGATACAGCCTTTAAACATAAACTGGCAGGCGTAGTAGCACGCAAAGCATTACCGGGTAAACGTGGTGGCTTTACCCAAAAAGCTACTGTTGGCGGACAAACCATATTTGTGCGCACCGGTGAATACGAAGACGGAACATTAGGTGAAATATTTGTTGACTTACACAAAGAAGGTGCAACCCTTCGTAGTTTAATGAATTGTTTCTCTATTGCTGTTTCATTAGGTTTACAATACGGTGTACCATTAGAAGAGTACGTAGATAAATTTACCTTTACCCGCTTTGAACCCGCAGGTATGGTAAGCGGACACGATAACATTAAGAGTGCAACCTCTATTATTGATTATATGTTCCGTATGTTAGGATTTGAATACTTGGGTAGAGAAGACTTTATACAAGTACCACCAACCGAAACACAACGCAGCCATTTAGCAGTAAATCAACATAAAAATATTGCTCCTTCGGCCGCCATTGTAAACCCTATTTACAACAGCAACGAAAACCATACAGTAGCAAAAGCAGAAGCTCCTACCATTGGTTTTGTAAGAGTTGAGCCTGTACACCACGAAAAATTAAGCCCTGTTGCTGATACATTGGTAGCACCGGTAAAAGCAAAAACAGGTAACTTATTTGGTGATAGTTCAGCACCTGCATGCAGAGCTTGCGGTAACATGACCATGAGAGCAGGAACCTGTTATACATGTATGACTTGTGGTACTACCACAGGATGTAGCTAAGCCACAATTAACGAGTCCGATGTGGGGACAAATTTATATATACATCAAATCCCTCTGTTGCAAAACAGGGGGATTTTTTTGTATAGCAATGAAAATAGTTATTCGGTGTACGTTCGTTTATAAATTTCCTTTATTAATCAACACATTTCTATCTTATTCATTTATAAGAAAATTAACTAAGTTTATTGTAGTATTAAATAGCAATTCTGCTTCATCGGATTTTATATCTGTAACATTATGTTTTACATTTTCATTTTGAAACTTACAGTAGTTCTTAATTAAATTAACATATAGATTTCTTGTTTCAATTGTTATATTCTTTTGTTCTAGAAACACTCCTAATTCGTTTAATTGATTTTCTAGAGATTTATTATTGTTAAACAATTTTTTTAAAAACATCTCAATAGCTAATCGACAATCATCTAGTGCATTTCTATTTATATCAGAATTATGGATGTTTTCATTCGCTTTTCTTAATAATTCTATTACTTTAGGATAGTCCTTTAGTTTTATTACTAATTGTTCAAAAGATTTATTTTCTAATCTTACTTGTATAGTTTCTTCGGCCTTTACTAATAACTTATCCGTTACATCATCGCAAAAATTAAAATAATCTATAAATTCATTTTGTTTTAAATTCCATTTAAAATTATGTTTTAAAGCCAATAAATCAACCTCTGTTGATTTAAAAAAACTTGCACTAA
>CAYTWI010000068.1:0-19903 GCA_964442045.1 uncultured Bifidobacterium sp. | reverse complement strand
AAATGTTACAGGACCACTAACACCTAAATTTGTTAATGCTGAGAAAGCATCAGCAAATGTATTGTAGTTTCTTGCACCTGAACCACCAATAGTATATGCACCACTTAATGGATTAGATACTAAACGACCTCTTCCAGGCATTGAAACAGAAGGAGTAATAGTAGAAGAAGCAAGAACAGCACTTGTCCATGAAGCATTAACAGTATCAGAAGCTGTTGAAGCTAAATCGTAAGTTAACCAGAACCAGGCAGTATCGCCCACACATAAACCGGCTAAATCTTTTAATGATTGTGAACCGGTAATAGTAAAGGCTCCGCTTGGTGCTGTTGCAGTACCAAATAAATTGGCAGTTGAAAATGTTTTAGTAGCACCTGTATAATATAATTTAGCATTAGTAATACCTGAAACATTTAACGTATTAGCAGTATTGAAATCAAACTGAGTAGCTAATAAACCAGTAGTATCATAAGCAGAAGTTGCAATACCTAAAGATAGTATTTGTTGATTGCTGATACCGGCAGAAGCTCCTGCTGCAGTTGGTTGAAATGCTCTTGAACCAACATAGCTTTGAGGGGTATTGTAACGTACAATAGTAATATCATCAATTAACACATCATTCCAGTAATCAGAAGCACAATTAATCAATACATAATTAGTTGCACCTGTAAATGAAGCAGGAATATTAAATCTCATTAAATACCATCCCGGAGAAGGTACAGATGGAGCTGATGCTGTGAAACAAGGCATTGCCGGTGAAATTGCGGTTGCACCAGATAAGCTGTTTGTTGTATTCACATAAACAGTAATAGGAGAACCAGCATAAGCAGTATATGCATTATGACGGTACACCCAGAAAGAAACAGTAACAGAGTCGCTCGAAGTTCTAGCACTTAAACTAAAAGAAGGAGTAACTAAAGCCGCATTGTTTCCAGTGTTGTAAGCATAACCATTAAACCAGGCAGCTTGCGTACCCGATTTAGCTGTCATTGCTCCACTTGTTCCAACATAAACATAAGATGATGCTGTAGCATTTTGCCATTGAGCACCAGTACCACTTGTTAATACAGAAGTCCAGCCGGAAGGCATAGTAGAAGAACCAGTCTCAAAATTTTGAGTTGCTAAAACCGTATTACAGGTCTGTGCCTTGATATTGCTCCATGAAACCAAGTTCACAGCAATGGCCAACAGCCAAATAAATGGGTTAAAGACTTTGTTTTTGTAGTTGTTTTTCATACATTGTTTTGATTTATTTTGTTTGATTTATTAGAATTTTGTTATTGCTATTTATCCGTTTTATTTATCATAAAAAAACAGCCTCTTCCATATTTAATCCAGATTATTGTTTATTTAATAACTTAAAATTTACAAAAAATTAAGAAAAATGAGTAGCGATAAGGAATAACACATTGCCCGTCTTATTCCGGTCAACGAAAATTTTACAATAAAAATTTGAATAAAACTTAAATTTTAATACTCATTTGTCACGAGTTAAACCGTCAAAGTATTGACAATAAAACCATTATGCAATAGCCTGTATTTTTCAAAATTTGGACTTATTAAAAAAATGGTAAAAAAAGAGCAGTAAAAGCTTGCTATTATACATTCAAAAAAATGTCGCATTGTATCCAATGTTAGATAAACCAATATTTATATATTATGCTTAACAAATAATTTATATTGCCTGCCTTTTATACGTTATGAAAAAATATATTATAGTTCTGCTAACCCTTGCTATTATTGGGATTAGTCAAAGTTTTAAAGCAGATGAAGGCATGTTCCCTTTATCAGAAATCAAGAAAATTGATCTTAAGAAAATCGGGTTAAAGATAAAACCTATTGAATTGTATAACCCCAATGGTATTAGCATTATGGATGCAATTGTACGGGTTGGCGGATGTACAGGAAGTTTTGTAAGCAATGATGGTTTAATAGTAACCAACCACCACTGTGCCTTTAGCTTTGTTGCGGCTATTAGTGATACAACACATGATTATATTAAAAATGGCTATTTAGCTAATACAAAAAAGGAGGAAGCACAGGCAAAAGGACTGGTATGTAAAATTACAGCCAGCTATGAAGATGTATCTGGTAAAGTATTACAGGGTACACAAAGCACCAATGATGCAGCTGAACGTTTAAAAATAATTGCCAATAATATAAAAACAGTGACCGATGCAGAAAACAAAGCCAACCCGGGGTTAAGCTGCGAAATATCGGAAATGTTTACAGGCAGGACTTATGTTTTATTCAGGTATAAGTTATTAAAAGATGTGCGCCTGGTTTATGTACCTGCACGCAGTATTGGTGAATACGGAGGCGAAAAAGATAATTGGGTTTGGCCCCGCCACAGTGGAGACTTTGCTTTTTTAAGAGCTTATGTAGCACCTGACGGAAGCGCTGCTGATTACAGCCCTAATAATATACCTTATAAACCTGCTAAATATTTACCCATTAATCCAAAGGGTGTAAATGAAAACGATTTTGTTTTTATATTAGGCTACCCGGGCAGAACTTACCGCCACCAGCCTGCGGCATTTTATAAATACCACGAACAATACATGCTTCAATACATTAGCAATATTTACGACTGGCAGATTAATGAAATGGAAAAGCTGGGCAAAGGCAATAAAGCATTGGAAATAAAATATGCAACACGTATCAAACAATTAGCTAATACCACTAAAAATTTTAAAGGAAAACTACAAGGTTTTAAACGTGTTAAACTAACCGATAAAAAATATGCTGATGAAAAATTGCTGCAAGATTTTTTGGCAAAAGATGAAACCTTAAAAGCTACATACAGCCAGGTTATTCCACGCATCAATGTATTGTACGATGATATTATTAAATATGCTCCGCGTAACTTATGGTATGACCAAATTTACAGCATAGCCCCTATCCTGTCAGTTGCTGCAGCCGTTGATAATTTTAAAATAGCTTTTCAAAATTTAAAGACTGATGCAGAAAGAAATGAGTTTAAGTTAAAGCAAGGTGTTAAATTAAAACAATTATTGAATGCCACTTTTTATAAATATGACGAAACTTTTGAACGTGTAGCTTTAGCAAAAATGGCTGAGGATGCCAAAGCATTTAATAAAGAAAACACTGTTAAGGCAATTAATAGTTTAGGCGATATAAATGTACTTTATAATACTACTGTTTTTAAAGATGCAAAAGCTATTGATAAGCTTGCCAACGAAGACATTGAAAAATTATTTGCCCTTAATGACCCATTATTAACTTTTGCCCATGAGTTAAATACTGAAATAAATTATTTTGATGAAGAGGATAAAAAGAGAGAAGCTGAATTAAATTTATTGATGGCAAAATATGTTGATGCCAAAACAGTTTACCAAAACAAAAGCTTTGTACCTGATGCTAACGCAACCCTACGCTTTACTTACGGCTATGTAAAAGGATACAGCCCTAACGATGCTGAATACCATGCACCATTTACATCACTTAGTGGCGTTATACAAAAGGAAGATGGAGTTGACTATGAATTATTACCAATTATTAAGGAGCTGTATGCTGCCAGAGATTATGGCGATTTATTAAAACCAAGCATCAATGATTTGCCAATTAATTTCCTATACAACCTAGATACTACAGGCGGTAACAGTGGAAGCCCCGTTATGAATGCAAAAGGAGAACTGGTAGGTGTAAACTTTGACAGGGCTTATACAGCTACTATAAATGATTATGCCTGGAACGAAAGCTATAGCCGGAGTGTGGCTGTTGATATACGTTATGTGTTATGGATACTGCAAAAAGTGGCCAAAGCCGATAACCTGGTGAATGAGTTAAATGCTAAGAAATAATAAAAAAGCCCTGCATGTAAACATGCAGGGCTTTTTTATGTATAAAGATAATTAAATATTACCAACCTAATATCCAGGCAAACATAAGCGGGGCCACAATAGTAGCATCACTTTCTACTATAAATTTAGGTGTATGAATATCTAATTTACCCCAGGTAATTTTTTCGTTTGGAACAGCTCCAGAGTACGAACCATAACTGGTTGTTGAATCACTGATTTGGCAGAAATAACTCCAGAACGGAATGTTTTCCATTTCCATATCCTGGTATAACATAGGCACCACACAAATAGGGAAATCACCGGCAATACCGCCACCTATCTGAAAGAAACCAACTCCTTTTCCTTCGCTGTTTTTCACATACCAGTCAGCTAACCAGGCCATGTATTCAATACCTGATTTCATGGTACTTGCTTTTATTTCATTTTTAATAACATATGAAGCAAAAATATTTCCCATTGTAGAGTCTTCCCAACCAGGAACCACTATTGGTAAATTACGTTCCGCTGCAGCCAGCATCCACGAGTTTTTAGGATCAATTTCGTAGTATTGTTGTAACTCACCACTTAACAATATTTTGTACATGTATTCATGTGGGAAGAAACGCTCACCTGCAGTATCGGCATCTTTCCAAATTTTATGAATATGTTTTTGTAACCTGCGGAAAGCTTCTTCTTCAGGAATACAGGTATCCGTTACACGGTTATAATGGTTTTCTAATAAATCCCATTCGTCCTGCGGGCTTAAATCGCGGTAATTAGGAACACGTTTGTAATGGCTATGAGCTACCAGGTTCATAATATCTTCTTCCAGGTTTGCACCTGTACAGCTAATAATATCAACTTTACCCTGACGAATCATTTCGGCTAATGATTTACCTAACTCCGCGGTACTCATAGCACCTGCTAATGTTACCATCATTTTGCCCCCTTCAGTCAGATGTGTTTCGTAACCTTTGGCAGCATCAACCAAAGCGGCTGCATTAAAGTGTTTATAATGTGTTTCAATGAAATTTGAAATAGGTCCTTTGCTCATATTGCTTTTTTAAATAAGGCAGCAAATATAATTGCAAACACTTTAAGTAAATAATAATTTTTACAAGGTATTTGCATTAAAAAAGCGGGTATTGTAACAATACCCGCTTTTCTATTTTAATTATCTTGAATCTTGTTTATTCTATGATCAATTTTTTTGTTACAACACCTTCGTTGGTGCTTAGCTGAACAAAATAGATACCTGCATTCAGGTTACTTACATTTAAACTTATTTCATTCAGGTTATTTCTTAAATTCACTTTTTCTGATTTTACAAGCGCACCGCGTAAATCAATAATATTAATAGCAGCTTCCTGATTTGATCTGCTTGTAAATACTACATTTAAAGTTTCTTTAACCGGATTTGGATATAAAAGCAATTCATTTTGTTTAGTTACTTCTGCAATACCCACACCTCTTACTCTTTCTAAAGTATCTACCGAACCGTCAGTCCAAACAATATAAAAATTAAGTTGTAAAGTACTGTCTTTTCTATACAATACCGAATCAGCAAAATTCAAAGCAGAGTCTTTATAAGCAATATGTAATGAATCTAATTTATAAGGTACTTTTACAGTTCTTAAATCCAATGCAATACCCGAAGCCAATAAAACACCGGTGCTTCCTGATTTACCTACAAAATTTGCTTTATAAGTATAAATAGCTTTTTCAGTATTAGCATCCATAATACTGTAAACAGCAGCAGCATTTCCTTTTGTTGGAGAGTATTTGTAAGTAGTAGCATACGAATTTGATTTTGCTAAAAACAATCCTTCCTGCTCTCCTTGTATAGTTAATTTACCTAAGTTAACTGCACCATGGAAAAAAGTAAGTTCATTGGTTGGTTTAGGTAAAGTAGCTACTTGTTTAGCCGGACTTATTACTTTTACACCAAAACTGGTTGAAATACTTTCAGGGTTATTCCTGTAAGCAGTACCGGTAAATCCATAAGCTATTGCTATATTATAATTAGAATCAGGTAATAAGCTAACGGCCCATAATGAATTGCTTGTATCTGCAGAGCCACCTTTGGTTAAATTTAATCTAACAGGTACATAAGCATCGGTAGCAGCAATGCCGGTAGTTTTTCTAAAGCCTAATCCTGCAACAAATTTTACACCGTTTGCATAAACATCAACTGTTTTAATAGTTGTATCAGGTGAGTTATGTATAATTTGTAATTTGTTTTTCAAACGTATTAACTCTGCTACTGTACCGTTGTTATAAGCTACATAAATTTTAAATGCTGGTGCATTAACCGGATTTCCGGTTGCAGTATAGAAACCTGATGTAAATATAACACCTGATTGGTTTAAGTTACTTCCGGTAGCGGTTAAAGTATAAGCTCCGTTATATGCAGTTTTTGTGCTATTGCTTACATTAAAAATAAAATTGGCATTGTCGTTTAATAAATTAGAGAATTTACCATAAGCCAAATTACTTATAAATGTAGTGTTGTTAGCAATTTTATTGAACGATAAATCAACGGCATCAGGCGAACCATTATATACTACATACTGAAAATTACTTGCTACTGTTGAACCTTCAGGTAGGCTATCAAAACCATTAATGGTAAACCCTCTGTCATGTCCTTCCGGATTTGCAGCATACATAGTAGTATCTTTTAAACCGGTAGCTATAGCTACATATGATTTTCCTGAAGATAAAGTAACTGACGGTATATAAAATAGGGTATCGGTTTGATTGGCATTAGCAACTCTTATTCTTTGAGCACCGGCTGCTACTGTAAAAAAAGCAGTCGCTTTTCTGAAAGCCAGGTTTGCTACCAACTTATCATCATTAAAATAAATATCTACATTTTTTATAGCCGTATCAGGTGCATTGTGAATTATCTGAACTCTCGCAGCTTCTGTTAACACTACTACATTTCCGTTAGTATCAGCAGCAAACAAACCCATATCATGCCCGTTTTGGTTAGCAGCTGGGTTTACAAAGCCAGAAGCAAAAACAGTAATAGCTTGTTGATTAAATGAACTTAAATTAGCTGTATAAGATTTCAATACATTTCTTGTTCCTGCTAAACGTACCTCAGCGTAAATTGAACCATTATCGAAGAAGATGGGTGTTGTACCACTTGCTTGTCCGTATAATAAACCTGTTGGTAATGCACCTGATGTAGGTGAAGGGCGGGAAAAAACATCAACCGAAGGTGCATCTGTTACTCCGTGCATAAAGCTGATTTGAACTTTTCCGCTGGCTGCAGCTAAGTTAGTCACTGTTTTTGAAACCAACTGAAGGGCCGTATTTATGCTGTTTGGATTTGCTGCAAAATTGCCGGTATTGTTAACACCGGCAATCATCAATATGGTATTTGAATTATTGGTTAATGCTTTTGAAAATCTGGCTACTACCTGATCGCTGCTATCGGCACTTGATTTATCATTTACATTGATTAAAACGGTTCCTGCATTTACTGCAATTAGAGAAGAGGCTTTTCTGAAAGCTACGTTGTCTAATTTGGTACCATTTACATAAATATCAACCGTATCTAAAACCGGATCGGCTGCATTATGAATGATTTGAAAACGGGCCGTTTGCGCTTTTGCTGTTAACAAAAATGCACTGGCACTTAACAGAAATAAACCTTTTTTTAATGCGTTAAAGTGTTTCATTTATTTGATTTAAAATATTTTACAAAAATTTTAGCTCTCTATAACATTTGTCAATGTTTAACTAAGCTAGTTAGCAAATATAAACTTTGCTTTTATAAAACAATAAGTAAACATAATTTAGTAATTGGTTGTATTCCGGCAAAAACTATTTATTGATAAAAGGCGGGTACCATTTCCGCAAAAGAAATAAGTTGCTGACTTTAAATGCTCCATGACTTTTTCGCAGGAAAGGCTCATTTTTCCACTTAAAATTTTTTACTTTTTCCTTAGTTATTAAAATATAAATTCGCTTTTGAGTAATCATGAGCAGCCATTATCAAATACTAACACAAAAACTAGATGCGTTTATACGCAAATACTACAAAAATCAATTAATAAAAGGGTCTATATTTTTTTTCATTGCCACCATTTCTACTTTTATTTTAATTGCGTCCTTAGAGTATTTTGGCAGGTATAATTCAATGGTAAGAGCCTGCATATTTTTTGCGTTTCTTGCATTTACCATTTTTTGTATTATTAAGTATATTTTTATTCCGCTGAGCGGTATTTTAAAGCTTAGGAAAACTATTAATTACGAGCAGGCATCTGCTATTATTGGTAAGCATTTCAGCAATGTAAATGATAGTTTATTAAACACCTTACAACTCAAACATACTGCTGATACTTTGCAGCAGGACAATAGTTTACTCATTGCCGCTATTGAGCAAAAAACAGCGTTGTTAAATCCTATTCCTTTTCAGTTGGCTGTTAACTTTAAAGAGAATTTAAAATATGCCCGGTATGCTATACTCCCAATTATTGCCATTGCTTTATTAAGTTTTGTAAAACCTGACCTATTAAGCGATGGGAGCAAACGTATATTACAGTACAATAAAACTTTTGCGCCTGTTGCGCCTTTCAATTTTACCATTGAAAACAGCGACTTAAACAGCGAACAGTTTACTGATTTTGATTTGCAGGTTAAAGTATCAGGAAAGCAAATACCCAGTGAGGTTTTCATTAATGTGGATGGTAACTCGTACAAACTACAACAAAAAGATAAAACCCATTTTTTATACAGCTTTAAAAATGTACAAAAAAGTACTTTATTTACCTTACAGGCTGATGAGTTTAACAGTCCGGCATATACTTTAAATGTAGTGGCAAAGCCTATTATTTTGGGTTACCAGGTAAAATGTGTTTACCCTGCTTACCTGGATAAAAAGGATGAAGTGATTAATAACCCCACTGATTTTTCAGTTCCGGCAGGCACAAATCTAACATGGAATTTTACCAGCAAACAAACCACTAAAATTGAGCTTGGGTTTGATAATAAAACAGTAGAAGCAGCGGCTACTGATGAAAGCCATTTTTCATTCCATAAAAAGGTATTTGTAAGTCAGAATTATTTTATAAAAAACAGCAATCAGACCAAAGCAAAAGGCGATTCTATGCACTACGCTCTAACGGTTATTCCTGATGCAATGCCTATAATTAATGTAGAAGAAAAACGCGATTCGGTTACGGGCAAACAGGTTTATTTTATTGGTGATGGAAATGATGATTACGGATTGACTAAACTAACGTTTAACTATCGTTTTGTTAATAGCGAAAACAAAGCCAAATTAAACAAAACAAACACCCGATTAATTGCTATTGATAAGAAGCAAAACCCTATTCGCTTTAACTATTATATTGATTTAAATGAAACCAATATTGAGTCGGGCGATGAGTTGGAATATTACTTTGAAATATGGGATAATGATGGGGTGTTTGGCGCTAAATCAGCTAAGTCGAAAACCATGATATTTAAAGCAGCCAGCCAACAGGAACTAAAAGAACAAAGCAGTAAAAATGCCGAGGCTACCCAAAGCAAAATGGAAGAGGCGCTTAAAGAAGCTAAAGAATTGCAACAGGAGTTAAAACAACTGCAACAAAAAATGCAGGAAAAAAGAGAATTGACATGGGAAGAAAAACGCAAGGCTGAAAATATTTTAAAACAACAACAGGAACTCAACAAAAAAATCGAACAGCTAAACAAAGAATTTAAGCTGAATAATCAGCGCGAACAAGAGTATAAAAAAGAGGCTGAAAGCATTTTAGAAAAACAACAACAAATTGAAAAAATGTACAATGAGTTGATGAATGATGAAATGAAACAACTGATGAAAAAGGTAGAGGATATGATGAAGCAGCAAAATAAAAATCAGTTGAAACAAGAAATGGAAAACCTGCAACTGAGTAACAAGGATGTAGAAAAAGAACTGGATAAAATGCTGGAGATGTATAAGGAACTGGAGTTGGAAAAGAAACTGGATAATGCGACTAAAGACCTTGAAAATTTAGCACAGAAACAAGAAGACCTGCAACAAAAAACAGAACAAAAAAAGGCCTCGAGCGAAGAGTTGAAAAAGGAACAGGATAAACTGAATAAAGAGTTTGAAGAATTAAAAAAAGACCTGAAAGATATTGAAAAACAAAACGAGTCGCTTGAAGATAAAAAGGATTTGGCAGACACCAAAGAAGAGGAAAAAAGCATAGAAGAAGACATGAAAAAAAGTAGCGATGATTTGAACGATGGCAAAGAGAGTCAGGCGCAGAAAAAACAAAAAAAAGCAGCCGAAAAAATGAAGGAAATGGCTGAAAAGATGAAGAAAAATAAAGAAGAGCAGGAAGCCAAAGAAGCTGAAATAGATATACAGGCATTAAGAGAAGTAATTGAAAACTTAGTTGAGTTAAGCAAACAACAGGAAGGGTTGATGCAAAAATTTAAAGAAGTAAATGGCTACAACCCTCAATTTGTGCAAATGGGCCAGGAACAAAAAAACTTAAAAGACAATGCTAAAATAATTGAAGACAGTCTGGATGCATTGAGTAAACGTGTACCTGAAATAAGCTCGTTCATCAATAAAGAAATGACCAGGATGAATAGCCATATGAACAAGGCTAACCAAGGGTTTACCGTACGTAATATACCACAGATAAGAGTTGACCAGCAAACAGCTATGACACATATGAATAACCTGGCTGTAATGCTGAGCGATGTATTAAAACAAATGCAAAATGAATTACAAAGCAGTGGTGAAGGTAAAGGCAAAAAAAGTGGCAAGCCTCAAAAAGGAAAAGGCGAAGGGCAAGGACAAGGCAAAGGCAAAGGAAGTGGAAAAGGTAAGGGCAACAAAAGCATGAGTCAGCTTAAAAAAATGCAGGAGGAACTGAACAAGCAATTACGCGAAGGCCAGAACAACAATGGCAGCGGTAAAAATGGTGATAAGCCAGGAACAACAGGTAGCGAACAATTTGCAAGAATGGCCGCACAGCAAATGGCTATACGCCAGCAGTTACAAAAAATGCTGAGCCAGATGGATGCCAAAGAAAAAGAAGGATTAGGGGGTGCCGGTAAGTTGCAACAATTGCAAAAACAAATGGAGCAAACCGAACGTGAATTGTTTAACAAGCGTTTAACCCAGGAAACAATAAACCGTCAGGAAGAAATACTGACACGTTTGCTTGAAAGTGAGAAAGCGGAAAAGAAACAGGAACAGGATAAGAAACGGGAAGCGGAACAAAGCAAGGAAAAAGAAAAAACTGCCCCTCCTCCTATCTTCGATAAATACCTGGATGAAAAAAACAAGCAAATAGAAATACTTAAAACAGTTCCAACGGAGCTAAAACCTTATTATAAAGATAAGGCTAATGAGTATTTGAAAAAAGCAGGATAAAGCATAAAAAAAGTGGTACTTCAGTACCACTTTTTTTATTACTCAATTTTCAGAATATCTTTTACCCTGATGCCTTTTTCTGTTTCCTGTACCGAACACATTTCGTTGAACGGATCGTGTTCAAAATAGAGTAAATAATTGTTATCTACGGCCTGTTTTAGAATACTGGTTTTTTCCTTCATGGTATCAAGCGGACGTACATCATAACCCATTACATAAGGTGTAGGAATATGCGCCATGGTTGGTATTACATCAGCCAGATAAATTAATTTAGTATTGTTGTAAGGTACAACCGGATGCATCATGTTATTGGTATGCCCGATGGTAAAAAGTAAATCAATTTCCGGATGAAATTTTTCGTTTGGCTTCAATAATTTTAATTGCCCGCTTTCTTCAATCGGTAAAATATTTTCTTTTAAAAAACTGGCCTTTTCTCTTGGATTAGGAGCTAAAGCCTCCTGCCAGTGTGCATCAGCAATCCAATAGGTAGCATTCTTAAAAGCAGTTTCGTATTTAGTTCTGTCACTGTTCCATTTTATACTGCCACCGCAATGGTCAAAATGCAAATGTGTTAGCACCATATCTGTTATGTCATCGGTTGTAAATCCATGTGCAGCCAATGATTTCTCCAGACTAAAATCACCATGCATATAATAATGTCCAAAGAATTTTGCATCCTGTTTATCGCCCATTCCGTTGTCAATTAATATCAATCTGTTTCCATCTTCAATCAATAAGCAACGCATGGCCAAACTAATCATATTGTTATCATCTGCCGGGTTTAACTTATTCCATATTGATTTGGGAACAACACCAAACATGGCTCCGCCATCTAATTTAAATCGTCCGGTTTCTATGCTATATAATTTCATACTTTTTCAATTTAAAACTGCTTTGTTATTTATTCTGCCTGCAAAAATTCTTCAATAGTTACAGCATCGGCTAAAACGTACTTACCACTCGCTGTCCTGCATAGAGAATCAAGGTAAGCACCACTGTTTAATCTCTCTCCAAAATCGTTGGCAATACTGCGTATATAGGTTCCCTTACTACATACTATTTTAAAGTAAACCAAAGGCATTTCAATTTTTGTAATTTCAAATGACAGGATATTGATTGGACGCTTATCCAACACTATTTCAGTACCACTGCGGGCTGCATTGTATGCCCTTTGTCCATCTTTTTTTATGGCTGAAAATACTGGTGGCATTTGCATTTGCTCTCCCACAAAACTTTTAGCTACTTGCATAATTAACTCGTTGTTAATATGACTTGTTTCAAAATGTTGGTTTATTTCGGTTTCCTTATCGTAACTGGGCCTGGTAGCACCTAAAAAAAAGCTGCCGGTATATTCTTTTTCAGTAGCCATATACTGGTCAATATTTTTGGTTTCTTTACCTACACAAATAATCAGCAAACCGCTAGCTAAAGGATCGAGCGTACCGGCATGGCCTACTTTTATTCTGCGTTTTTGCCCGTTACTTTCCAGTAAACTTTCTTTATGAAACCGCGTAATGGCGTAGCGCAATTTGTTTACCACCTGGAAACTTGTCCAACCCAATGGTTTGTTTATCAGTACAACATCTTGCAATGCATTTATTTGCGAAACATGCGCTTTTTTCATCTATACCTTATCTTACAGCTTCGATATTAAACTAATATGGTTTGAAGCACAAATTTTTTCCTAAATAATGCTTCCGGTTACTTGTGTTATTACCACCAAGCAAAGGACAGTATTTAAAGCTAAAAGTCTGCACATAAAACAATTGGCTAAGGTATACCACCAACAATATATCAACAAAGCACAAAAAGTTTTATTTTATGCAAAAAATGAAATTAATTGCGGGCATGGAAAATTTTGTGGTGTCTGCCCGTAAATATCGTCCGGCTAGTTTCGATACAGTAATTGGCCAAGGCCATGTTGTACAAACTTTAAAAAATGCGATTAAAAACAGACATTTAGCGCATGCCTTTTTATTTTGCGGACCACGTGGGGTAGGTAAAACCACATCGGCCAGGCTTTTAGCAAAAACCATTAACTGTACCAATCTTACACCTGAGTTGGAAGCATGTAATAACTGTGATAGTTGCAATGCTTTTAATAACAATGCATCGTTTAACATTTACGAATTAGATGCTGCCAGTAATAACTCGGTTGACGATATCAGGGCTTTGGTTGAACAGGTTAGGTATGCACCGCAGGGAGCTACCTATAAAATATATATTATTGATGAGGTTCACATGTTGAGTGCCCAAGCATTCAACGCCTTTTTAAAAACACTGGAAGAACCACCTCCATATGCTAAGTTTATTTTAGCTACTACGGAGAAACATAAAATTTTACCAACCATTATTTCTCGTTGTCAGGTATTTGATTTTCACAGAATAAAAATTGAAGATGCGGTAAAGCAACTCAAACAAATTTGTGAAAAAGAAAATATTACTGCTGATGAAGATGCTTTGCATGTAATAG
This sequence comes from uncultured Bifidobacterium sp., assembly GCA_964442045.1. Taxonomy (GTDB): domain Bacteria; phylum Bacteroidota; class Bacteroidia; order UKL13-3; family UKL13-3; genus JAAFJM01. Next base: position 6,243 of record CAYTWI010000068.1, on the reverse strand, counting down.
CTCAAAAAGCAGATGGAGCTATGCGTGATGCACTTTCTATTTTTGACAGGATAGTTAGTTTCAGTGGTCATAATATTAAATACCAGGATGTAATAAACAACTTAAATATACTTGATTACGACTACTATTTTAAAGCCGTAAACTTATTGCTGAATGAAGATTTAGCAGGTATGTTATTGTTATTTGATGATATATTAACCAATGGGTTTGATTCACTTCATTTCCTGGGAGGTTTCAGCGAGCATATAAGAAACTTACTGGTATGTAAACACCCGGATACAATTAAACTTCTTGAAGTATCGCAAAGCGTAGCTAAAAAGTTTATGGAGCAAGGAGCAGCAGCCAGTTCAGCACTGCTTATTAATTCCTTAAACGTATTAAACAAATGTGAGCTTGATTACAAAGCGGCCAAAAACCAAAGGCTTCATGTGGAGCTTTGTTTAATGAAGCTTTGCCACCTACAATCTTATATCAACTTGCAAAATGGCAATGTTGAACTAAAAAAAAAATAACTGATACTACTGAAGGTAACGGCAACAATTCACCGTTAAACAACAGAAATACAGAAGCTTTAACCAATACAAGCAGCATACAGCAGGAAGAAAAACCGCTCGCTGAAGCGCCAGTAAATACAGCACCTGCTCATACGGAAAGCACCCCTAAACCTGTTCCTGATAAACCATTGTTTGCCGGCAATACAGGCGGAAGTTTGTTTGGCAAGAAAGCAGATGATTTGCTATCGCAAAAAAAGGAAGAGATAGCAGAGAAATTAAAAACAGCTACACTCAACAGCCAGCTGGAAGACCAGGAAAATAAAGAAAGTATTGTTGTAACAGTTGTTGACGAATCTTTTACGTATGATGATTTGGTTAAAACATGGAAAGACTACGTTAAACAGATTGATAAAGCAAGTTTAAGTTTTATAAAAGACCGTGTGCTTGAGTTATCTGAAACCAATATGGTAAGCATTGTATTGGGTAGTAACCATGAAAAAAGTTTGTTCGAAGACCAGCGTTTAAATATTATTCAGTTTTTAAGAACACAGCTTAAAAATACTTCTATTAATGTTGAGTTTAAAATTGATGCTACCCTTATTCCCGAAACCAAATCACTTTCGGTAGAAGATAAGTTTAATAAAATGACCGAGCAAAATCCTAACCTGGCTACATTAAGGCAATTACTTGAACTGGAATTAGACTACTAATATGCAACCTGATGATGATAAAATTATAGCTTCTCTGTTTCAATTTTCAGAGCAAATCAGGTACGTTGCTATTTACAGAAATGAGCATTTAACAACCAAACAAAAGCAACAACAAGCTGACAGTTCATCTGGCGAAAGTGATAAATATGAAGAGTTATTTGTTAATCCTGCACTATTAACCTTAGCCAGACAAAGAGGTAATGTTGAATGTGGTGGTTTAAATTTTATGATTATTGCTTATGGCAATTTCTTTCAATTAATCAAAGAAATTGACAAGGGACATATTTCTATTTGCTTGGATAAACAAGCAGATTTAACTCATTTGCCGCAAAGCATTTTTAATTTTATCAGTAGCATTTAATGCTGCTCACCCCTCTTTTATTGCAGGTAAAAAGCCTTTACAAACTGTTGCTTATAAATACTGATTAATCAAACTATTATTACTATTATTGTTATTATTTAATAGTTATACATGAAATATTTTTTTATTGTTTTATTGTTTACAGTAGGTGCCTGCACTACCTGTAAAAACTTTACTTCTCAAAACCAAAACGGCAATATGATTTTAAACGGACATGTTTCAAAAAATGATTTAATCAACAACAAAAACTTTAAATGGTTTGATGAAGGTTATAACAGCTATAAACCAAACCCCGAAATTGTAAATCAGCTAAAACCTTTAAAAGAAGATTTAAAAATACTGGTAATTGGTGGTACCTGGTGTGGCGATACACAAAGAGAATTACCTCATTTTTACAAATTAGTGGATGCCATTGGTATACCCAATAAAAACATTGAGCTGATAATGGTGAATGAGCAAAAAGAAACAAACGCGCTCAACATAAGTGTGTTGCAAGTTACCAATGTACCTACTTTTATATTTTTTAAAGATGGTAAAGAGCAAGGACGCATTATTGAAAAACCTAAAAATACACTCGAGGAAGATATTTCTAATTTGTTGCATTTAATGTAACACTTCACCCTAAGTATAACATATTTAAACAATTAAGAAAAAATTACATAAATAGGCATGTCAGGTAATATAAAACATAATTATATTCGTTTTGGCTTATAAAAAACAATAGCGATGCAACCTAACAGGCGCATTATTGAACATATACAATATGGTAAAAAACCTCTTATTTTTATGCTTACTCTTACTTGGCTTATACGTTAAAGCACAAAACTGTGTTATAGCTGTTACCTCAACTAATGTATGTTTGGGCAATGCAGTTAGTTTTAGTGTGACCTTTAACAGTGGGCTTACAGCAAGTAGCTACGAATGGAATTTTGGAAATGGCGTTTTAAATACACAAGCCAACCCAACTTATAACTACCCGGCAACGGGTACCTTTACACCTAGCATAAAAATTTTATTTACCAATAACTCCCAATGTATTGTTAATGGCCCGCTTATTACTGTATTTGCCAAGCCCATAGCCGCTTTTAATATAACCAGCAGCGACAGCCAGTGTTATAAAAACAATGCCGTTTGTGTACAGGATTTGTCTACCCCGGGAGCCAGTGGTGCTCCACTTATTGACCGTACTTTTTTGTGGGGTGATGGTAATTTTGAACCATCACCATTATCAGTAAAAAACTTTTGCCATAACTATACTTCAAAATTTGGCGGATTATACTCGCTGGTTATAGAAGTAACTGATGCCAATAATTGCTTAACCCGATTGGAAAGAAATAATTCGATACGCATTTTTCCGGAAATGGACCCTATTAACTTTACCACCCAATACACCATACAATGTAATACCACGCCCGTTACTTTTTTAAATACCAGTATTATGCCACTGAGTAAAATAAAAAAGTTTAAATGGGATTTTGGTGATGGAACCATTGACTCAAGCGGGGCTAACTGGAATAACTTTGTACATAACTATACCAAAGGCGGTTTTTTTTCGCCCAAGTTAATCGTAACCGATTTCAACAATTGTGTAGATAGCTTCACACTTGTAAACGGAGCCCGGAACATTAAATTCAGTGACCAGTTACAAATTGATTATACCAGCAAATGTTTCAGCGATCAGAACTATTCGTTTAGTGCACCGGGTGCTGTAGGAGCCAATATTTCCTGGATTATATTTGACCCGAAGAATGATTTATTTGATAGCGTAGCTACCGACATTTACTACCAGATATACAAACGTTTCAGTTGTGGCAGATACAAAGTGCGTATGCGAGCTTCACTCGGTACCTGCAACTCAGTTGTTGATACCTTTGTAGATATTTATGGGCCTAATACCATTTTAGCTAACGATACATCTATGCCTGTAAATGCATCGCAGTGTAATCCCAATGATACGGTATATTTCAGGGTACCTAGACCGGAATTATCGTGCTTTTACCAGAATGTGCCGGATTGGCTTTGGGATTTTGGCGATGGCTTTGCCCCTCCTTGTACAACCGATACTAAAAACGGACAAAACGTTGGCGTAAACTGTCGTTACAGCAAAGACAGCACTTTGATTAAACATAAATACGACCCCACTAAACCGGGTTGCTATCAGGTAAAGTTAATTATAAGTGACCCCATACGGAATTGCAGCGATGAAGATACTTTGACCCTCAGTTTATCACCGCCCGATGCCGGCCCTGATTTACCTACCCGTAAAGGTTTGTATTTTTATACTATTCCGCCCGGTGAGCTTGGGCCACCTCTACTTTGTTTTCCGAGCACTTTTATATTTAAGCTTGACCAGCTATTGCCAAGCTGTAAACCCGAAAGAATATGGCTAATGGCCGACTCATTATCGGGTCGGTGGGACAGTGTGCCTACCGATAAAAAGTTTTACCCGCTAATGTATAACAACACCATTGACCCGAAAGGATGGGTTACCGTTGGCTTAATTGTTAAAAATGGTGCTTGTTACGATACAGCCTGGTATCATAATATGTTTCAGATTTTGCCACTTAATCCGGCATTCAGGTTAAAAGTGGATGGCACATGCCCTCCTTATAAAATCACGTTAAACATGATTGATTCCATACAGGACAGCTTAACAAAAGCCGTTTTTAGCTTTGAAACTGTTACTAAAATACAAAATTTTGCACTCACTGATTCTGTTATTCATGAACAAACAAGTGCCATCAATACCATGGGAATAAAGCGCGTCTCCGTTACCCTGTTTAACAGAAAAGGATGCAGCCAGATACATGATACCATTTTGTTTCTGGGATTTAAAATAGATTCAAAAGTACCTGTTCCAATAAGATGTTTATCGGACAGCGTGCAGTTTTTAGACGAAATAGATTATTACAAGAAGGCCACTGGTAACTGGAATAAACCCGCCAGGGCAGCTGCCAACAAAGAACGTATATGGTATAACTTTGGCGATACCAATATTTATATACCTGTAGGCCTTTCGCCTAAACATAAATATAAAAGAGCCGGTAATTATACGGTAAAAGTAGCTGTTCAGGACAGTCTGGGTTGCCGCGATACCTTTACACTGGCAGACCAGGTTAAAATAGTAGACGTAAAAGCAGGTATAGGTCCTATCAGTGCCAATTTAATCTGTGCACCTAAAATTATACCGTTAAAAGATCAATCAGTACAAATAGATTCATCCTTTTTGTATGGTAGCCCTACTCCTTATGATTCTATTATTTCGTACGACTGGGATTTTGGCGATTTAAAAAGTCCAAGCCAGGCAAAAGACCCTGTACATGACTTTACGGAGAATGGTACTTTTTTATTGAAACATACGGTTATAACACAAGCAGGATGCAGAGATTCTATTACCACTCCATTAACCATAAAAGGACCTAAACCTAAATACAATATTTCCAGTGGCGATACCATAGGCTGTAGCCCGGTAAAAATTAAATTAAACAATACAACAGGCAGTCAGTTGCAAAGTTGGCAATGGACCGTAAACGGCCCGCTTGACTTTGTTATATCAACTAAAAAAGATACTGCCACCGATTTTACTTTGGTAAAAGCCGGCCGATACAGAATACTCTTATTAGGAACAGATTCTATTACTGATAATGTTACAGGTGGTATTATTTTCTGTACATCCGTTTACCCTGACACATTGAATCCAAATGCAAAACCTGTATATGTAACAGTGTATGACAAACCATTGGTAAACCTTTCGGGGCCTGATACCATTTGCCCTAACGAAGAATTTACCATTACAGCCAATGCCGATACTATTTACAAACAATTTTTATGGCAAACCAGTACCGGATTTAGCAAACCTTTAAGCCCACGTACTGATTCTGTATTCAGGTATAGCTTTAGCGATTCGGGTAGTTATTTTGTTAAGCTAACCCCGACTACCACTGCGCCTATTACCTGTATAGATACTGCTGTACATCCAATATACGTAAGAAGTATTAAAGCTGATTTTGATATTGATGCAGCCAACTCTCCTATGTATGAGTTTACCAATAAATCAGTGAATGCAGTTTCGTACCAGTGGAATTTCGGGCAGCCAAGTTCAGGCAGTGCCAACGAATCAAACCTACAGAACCCTACACATAACTACCAAAACCTGAACGATAGTTTTAAAGTATGTTTAGTGGCTAAAAACCAAAACGATTGTTACGATACTTTATGCAAAACCATTGCTCCCGTTGCTCGTTTAATTAATATTCCAAATGTATTTACACCTGATAATGACAATAAGAACGATGCATTTGATATAGAAATATTGGGGCAAACCAATTATTACATACAAATATTTAACCGTTGGGGTGGTAAGGTTTTTGAAGGCACCAAAGACGGTATAGGCAATGATGGCAATAACTGGAATGGTAAAACAGATAACGATGGAAATATTTGTCCTGACGGAGTTTATTATTACATATTTAAATACAAGTTTAACGCTGCAGATAAAGAAACGGTAGTGCGTGGTTCTATTACGTTGATAAGACCATAGGAAGAAGTTATCGGTAATTGTAATAACTGGTTTAGCATCCATATGCATAAACTTATGACGATAGAAATCGACAAGAAAAAACTAATTGACCTGCTTGACGAAGCAGAACATTTGGCCGGATAATATTCAGGTGGTTAC
>CAYTWI010000067.1:0-20107 GCA_964442045.1 uncultured Bifidobacterium sp. | reverse complement strand
AATTTTATTTTTTAAATCACATATAGATCTAGACTACAAGAAGTTAACAATTTTGAAGCGCCAAGGTATCAGCCTAACTGAACCTGATACGAAGTATACTCCCTGTAATTATATGGATTATTTAAGCACTGAAACCGCTTTGTTGATAACCGCCTGTTATAAGCAGTTAGTTTTTTATGAGTTTTGTAGTGTATGATTTATTTGATTCCGGATGTTTTACAGTTAGAAAATAAAGCCCGGGTATTAAATCAGCCTGAATAATTCCTTTCTGTATTTCGTTCTTGTAAACCAATTGTCCGAAACGGTTATAAATTGCTATGTCCAAAGTGCCGTCAATGCCTTGAATATTGAAAGAACTTTCAAAGGGATTAGGATAGATTTTAATATTTGAACCCCAATTTAATTCGTCAACACTTAGAGGGTTTGAACAGTTTGCCGGAATGGAGTCTGTAGTATAAAAGTTTGAGCAATTATTACAAAAAATGCTTTTAAAAAAGCAACTGGCTCTTCCTGCCCTGAATACACTGCCAGCGTTTCTGAAAACTCCGTGTTCACCTAATGTATCAATTGTTATTTCGCTACAAATATTATTAGCTGTTAACACCTCATGTATAGCCTTTGAGCCATTGAGCGTATAATGTAAAAAAGAGTTATCAGAATTTATTCGGACTATTGTATCAAGTGCTCCGTGGAAAGCAACGGTAGGAAGCATTTCATCAAAATCCATTTCGCTTGCAGTTACTCCTCCCCAATTATTAAAAATTCCTTTAATAGAATAGGTATTAGTTAAATTATTGCCTGAAGTATAAAGATTTCCTAGTTCTACGCTTGTAGCAGTTGGATTATATAACAGGGAAATACTGTCGAGTTCAGATGGGTTTGCATATACCATACCCATAGCAAGCAATGAACCTGCACTTTGCCCACCTACAAATATCCAACTGGTATCAATTCTAACAGCATTTGCATTGTTAACAACATATCGCATGGCAGCATGTCCGTCTTGTATAGCTCTGTATCTGGCTTTATACTGACCGTATTCAGTAAAGTCATATCCAAGTCTGTAATTTACCGAGGCACAAACGAAACCTCTTCTGGCCATGTGAATACATAAATCTTTTATGTCGCCCGATTGCTTATCGCCCGATGAAAATCCACCACCATGAAACAACATAACAAAAGGTCGCTTTGGAGATGGGTCAATAATTAAATTCGGATAATAAAGATCCATACGCATTATATATGAGTTTCCCAGGTGGTCTAATGCTGTGCCGAATTGAACATTGGCTCCAACGCTAATTTTAGTTGAATCGAAATATTCTACCTCGGTGTATCTTGAATCATTGGTGCAGTATTGTCCATTCACTTTCCCTATCAGCAATAAGAAAATGGTTGTTATAATTAAAAATTTATTAGTCATTTCGTGTCTTTATTAATTGCTTATATGTGTAAATGCTTTAACACTTTACTTTTAACGAATATAATTTTTTGTAATATAACTTATCTAACTTTTACTGCTTACTCAATACTTTGGTTTTGTAATACTAAAAAAACAAACCCTACTGTGGAATTAATACCACGTTATAACCAGGTGGAAGAGGTAATGATGTAACATATTATCCTTCCGGTGTAATGCATTGCTGCGCTGGCTGCTTGTTCTTTGCAGCATAAAATAAATTAAAACAATAATGAAAAACATATTACCTCTTATAATGATAGCCTTTGCGTTATTGTTTATACCACAAGCAAATAGGGGGCAGGCTCCTAACCTGGGAACCACCGCAGGCTTTTTGCTTTTTTCTACCAATGGGGCGGTTACCAATTCAGGCATTTCGCACCTCACCGGTAATATAGGTACCAACAGTGGTTCCAATACAGGTTTTGGCAATGTGAATGGTACCATGAACAGTCAGAACGGAGCTACTGCACAAGCTGCACAAGATTTGTTAACTGTATATAATCAGTTGGATGGTACAACGGCCACCTTTTTTCCATCAAACCTGTTAGGCAACGGAGATACGTTGATTCCGGGTGTTTATGCTATAAGCAGTGCTACTATTTTAAACGGAAATCTTGTGTTGAATGCCAATGGAAATGCAGCAGCCGTATTTATTTTTAAAATACAGGGGGCTTTTTCTACCAACGCCAATGCCAAGGTAAAACTAATAAACGGTGCTAAAGCATGTAATGTGTTTTGGAAAGTGGAAGGACTGATAAGCTTTGCTTCAGGAACTACCATGAGAGGAACTGTAATTGCCAATAATGCAGCTATTAATATGAATGCAGGCGATACGTTGGAGGGCAGAGCTTTTTCTACCACAGGAGCTGTAATTATGAACGGAACATTTGCTTACATACCTATTGGGTGCGGAAGCGCTACGCTTACCGGGCCCATGGCTCCCAATCTGTTTTCTGCTGCAGGCTATGCTCTTTTTTCTTCTAACGGCAATGTATCCAATACAGGCATAACACATGTTAATGGGGGCGATGTGGGTACTAACAGTGGCACAACCACCGGCTTTGATACGTTGCTTGTAACAGGAAAGGTTCATCTGAATCCTGACTCCTCAACAGCGCGTGCTGATACTGATTTAGTGAATATATATAATTACATTAATTTGTTGCCGGTAGATATTGAATTATTATACCCGGCTCAGTTTGGAAATAATCTGGTGCTTACACCTCATACTTATCTGCTTAACGCGGCAACTGTTCTTACAGATACGCTTTATCTGGATGCGCAAGGCAATCCATCAGCAGTATTTGTTATTAAAATTAATGGTGCCCTTTCAACCAGTGCAGGCTCAAAAGTTATTTTAATCAACGGGGCTCAGGCGCAAAATGTATACTGGCGTATTGATGGTGCAACGGCTATTAATAACATGTCGGTATTTAATGGCACCATGCTGGTTACTGACGGAGCATTAAATACAGGTACTGTTGTAAACGGCAGAATGCTTTCGGGTATTGGTGCGCTAACAACAAACAATGCTACCATTAATGTATTAGGTGCTGTAACACCACTGGCCGACTTAATTGTATCTACCACTATTGGCGTTCAGGGAACGTATAATAACGTAACGGTTACATCAACAGGAAATGGTACGCTTACCGGAAACCTGATGGTAATGGGTAACATGGTTATTCAAACAGGTGGTAAGTTAAATACGGGCGATAATCTGGTGCAGGGTATGCATAACTTTACATTAAGTGCTGGTGCTTCGCTAACAATTAATTCGGCAGATGGTATTATGGCAACAACTGATGTTGGAGACATACGCGTAATGGGAACCCGTACTTATAATACAGGGGCAACCTATATTTATGCAGGAAATTTACGACAGGTAACCGGAGATGGATTACCTGCTGCCATAGACTCTTTGGTTATTAATAATATAAATGGGGTAACATTATCGGCAGTGCAAACGGTTAACCGCAAACTTACTTTGGGTAATGGTAATTTAAATATTGGCATGCACAATCTTACCATGGAACCTTTAGGAGCCATAAGCAATGCATCGGCAAGTGGTTATGTAGCTACTGATGACAGTGCAGGTTTGAGAGGTGTTTTAAGCAGAACGGTTGTAAGTGCAGGACCTTCGGTACTATTTCCGGTAGGCAGTGCTTTATGGAAAGGTTCTTATTCGCCTGCTACCGTTACCATGCCTTCCGGTGTTACAGATGTTATTGCTGTACGAGTTTTCAGAGGTGTAATGAATATGGGAGCAATAGGTGCTGCCGTTACCAGCCATGCAGTAAACAGAAGCTGGATAATTTCAGAAGCAATTACCGGAGGTTCAAATGCCAGTATACAGCTACAGTGGAATGATAGCATGGAGTTACCCTCTTTTATAAGAACTAAAGTAGGTATTCCGCATCATAACGGTACCTCATGGAATCCGCCTGCAGCATCTGCTTACACAGCAGCGGCAGGTACAAACCCTTATTCAACCACACGCACCGGTGTTACTTCTTTCAGCGTTTTTATTGTAGCTGATAGTACTACCCGATCTGCCTTGCCGGTAAAACTGCTTAGTTTCACAGGTACAAAAGTAAATGCCGATGTGGTATTAAATTGGAAAACTGCCATGGAAGCCAACAACAATTATTTTGAAGTGGAAAGATCAACAGATGGAAAAACGTTTGAGAAAGTGGGAACACTTGCCGGATATGGCAACAAGGCTGTACTTAGCAATTATGGTTTTACTGATGCGCATATTGCAGATAAAAGCAATGCTGTTATTTATTATAAATTAATACAGGTTGATTTTGATGGCAAAACAACCAGCTATGGTCCTATAGCCATTCATACAGGGCAGGCAGCTGCCGCTATTAGCTTTACTACCTATCCTAACCCAATTACTACCGATGTTCAAATACAAATAATGAATAGCGAAACAGGCACCATGAATATTGTTATTTACGATATAAACGGTAAAAAGGTAGCAGAAAAAACTACTCAGATTGAAAGTGGTATTAACAACGTTACGCTTGATAACCTGGGCAATTTAAACGGAGGCATATACTTTATGTATGCAACGCTTAACCAACATGTTTACACCCGAAAACTATTAAAGAACAATAATTAAGTGCTGATATATTGATAACACATAAAAAAAGCCAACTGAAATGTTGGCTTTTTTTATGCTTACTGGCTATTAAATAATAAGGGTATAGATTGGTTAAATGTATTTATAAGTTTTCAAGAAAGGTTCTGTTCCGTTGTTTCATTGATTTAAAAAAGCTGGGGGTAAACCCCGTAACTTTTTTAAACTGGTTTGATACATGCGCAATGCTGCTGTAATTTAATTTACAGGCAATTTCTTTAAGCGTTAATTCATTATAAATTAATAACTCTTTTACGCGTTCAATTTTATGAAGTATAATATATGATTCAATGGTAATGCCTGTAGATTTTGAAAAAATACCGGATAGGTAAGCATAATCAAGGTGTAGTTTGGAGCTTATATAATCAGAGAAATTGGTTGCCGGCAAATGCTCGGCATAATGCACCATTTCCACAATTACTGTTTTTATTTTCTCTATCATAATGCCCTTTTTGTCATCTATCAATTCCAAACCCGAGCCCGACAAAATAGTCTTTAATTGTTCGCGCCTGATAGCTGAGAGGTTTTCTTTCAGCTCTACCATACCCAGCTCTACATGGGTGTATGGAATCCGCAGTTTATCAAGCTCTGCTTGTACCACCAGTTTGCACCGCAGGCTTACCATGTTTTTTATATATACTTTCAGGTTATCAGTATAAAGTTCGGGCAAGGGTTTATTACCTTCTGGTTGAATGTTGGCATTGTATGGATTTTTCATGGTGTATGGGCAGCCCGCAATCGGTTTAATAAACCTATAATAGCGATAAATATACCCGATACGGGCAAATGTTTACCCTAAGGAATGATGTATCAATGAAACTATAATATAAAAGAGGGGCTGTTAATATGGCTTCTTTCCCTATAGCCGCTTATTATGGCTTTTGTTTTTTGGGTGTGCAATACCTTATAATCACAAATTGTATGCCCCGACTTTATTTTGTTTAAGAGGGGCGGCTAAAAGAAAAAAGGTTTTATAATAATACTTAAATACCATCGTAATTGTATGCCCAATTTTTGCCCTATAGTAAAAACATGTTTTTCATAGTCCCTCATTTTTTAGGGTGTACTAAAAATAGTTTTTATAGGCTCCCTCGTTTTTGAGGGGGTATGTAAAATAGTTTTTTCATAGTCCCTCATTTTCTATGGTGTACTAAAAATAGTTTTTATATGCTCCCTCGTTTTTGAGGGAGTATATAAAATAGTTTTTTCATGCTCCCTCACTTTTTAGGGTGTACCAAAAATAGTTTTTATATACTCCCTCCGTTTTTAGGGTATACCAAACCGCTTATGTAGATGCGCGCGATACACAGGTATCATCAAAATCAAGCAAAAAACGGCACAAACGGAAATGCAAAAAAACCGAAAAGCATTAACCGGGCATTTAACCACTTGTGTACTGCTTATAGCTGCCCGTACCATAGGTAACGAAGCTGCTTTTAACAGTTACTTTAACTTTGGTTTACTGCTGGCAGATAATGAGAACCCTACCCCTCCGGAAGAACCGCCTGTTACACCTTAAAAACATGGTTGTAGTAATTAATTAACAAAAAAGCCCTTGTAATACTACAAGGGCTTTTTGTTTAATAAGGTACATATAAATGCGTATGGTTTTAAATAAAAAATACCTGCATACTATGCAGGTATTATCAATTATTTCAAAGTTTATTACTCCTTTGTAGGTACTAATAACTCTCTAATATCGACATCAAGAAGCTTCGCAATTTTCTTGAGGTCTTTTAAATGAGGCTGACTTTTGTTGTTGCACATGGCAGCAATTGCCGTTGTACTTTTACCCAGTTTTTCAGCTAGCCAAACTTGACTTTTACCATGTATAACTAAAATCTCTTTAATTCGGTTAATACGTTCCATGACACAAATAACGGTAAAAGTTACATAAAATAGTGTTTGATATACAGTAGTTTAAGTATTACTTACATTTATGTAATTAACAAATCAATGTTTTTCTTGCAGATATGTAAGTTATTATTACATTTGTATGTGTTAAACATATATTCGTTTTTTTTAAACTTTTATACCATGAAACTTAAAAACAAACACAAATTTATCGTCTCACTCATTTTAGACGACTTAATTAATACCAAACTGGTTGATGCATTAATGCGTTTAGACTTGGACGCTGACCAATACTATACTCATATTGGCACCAAAATAATGACCCTGATGGGCTACACCAACCAAACCCAAAACGAACTGGTGCATACCTATTATGTAAGCCTTTTAAATAAAGGTAAACACATAAGCCTTAAAAATAACTATAACGATATGCGTACGCTTGCCAAACAAATTTACGAAGAACTAAAGAAGCAAAAGCCAATAGGTAAGTTGTAAGGATATACCACAAAAAAGCCATTGTAATTAATTTACAATGGCTTTTAATATGGATGTGCTTGTTATGTATAGTCATTCTGCTGAACTTTTAAAGTAAAGAGTTTAGCCAAAGTTAAAATTTTTAATTTCAAATTTACCGTTGTTTCCAAGAAAGATCTCAGGCTGGCGTATGAGGAGTAGTAAGGAGTTGGCTATTATTCTTCTAATTCTTTTTTAAAAAATTTATAATGATGACTAAACTCTGTATTAGCGATTTGATCAAATTTTTTTACTTCCATTGGAATTATACCAAAATCTACTATTGGTATAGCTGGGTATGGTATAACTTTCTCCTTTTGCAAACGAATAATTTCAAGGTACTCTGAAAGAAACGTCCTTTGGATTTGTTTTTTGAGCAGAATCTTATCTTCTAGAATTAATTTCGAATTATTTATTTCTTCAATCAATTTCTTAAGATCGTTATAGAAAAAATGAACAGTACATATTGGAATGGTAAAATTTGATAAAAACAAAAATTCACCAAAATAACTCCTATTTCTTAAATACTCATAAGTAATAGTATTACTATTTCCTTTTATCTCAAAGGTTTCACAATCTTCATTATAATGTTTATGTTCAGTTAATTTCAATAAGGTTTTTATTATATATTTAGTGTAATTAAGTAGATTGATATCTTCATTAGCATAGAGAATTGTTTTTTCAGTCTGTGTTGTTTCTGCTTTTTTGATGAGCTTCTCTATTTCTTTTTCATAAAAGGGCTTTATACTTTGACTAAGAATTATTTTATTCTGACCAATAGTGGTTAATAATGCCCAGCCATAAATTATTGTGGAAATTAATGTGAAAATTGGAGTTAGTATGTTGTTAAACTCCGATGAACTAAAAATTAAATTATATTCATTATGATACCAAACTCTAATCAATACATCAATTGATAAAAGAACAGCAATGATTAATAGTAAAAATAGAATTAGTTTTCTGTTCATTTGTTTTTTTGTTTATTAGATATAGCTTACTCCTTACGTTCCCATACTTGGCGCAGTGGCGGTTTAGAACCGTTAAACTGCAAAGAACGTGATAAGAACGAAAATACTAGAATTTAGCCAAACGCGTGTTACGGGTAGTGCTTCATTGTAAAATGCTTAACTTATAATGTACTAAATATAATTTAGAAATTATTTAAGATTTTAATCGTATTCGTAAAATGGTTTTGTCAAACTAATTACATCAATAAAGTTTTTAAGGGTGAGTGTGCCATTATTTTGTTTAATGAGCTCCTCTCGATAATTGATAGTCATATTTTGGGAAATTTTATAGACACTAGGAGCATAACATACCTCTTTATTACCAAATGAATTAATATAAGTTATCATAACACCAATACCATATAAGCCAGATAAATACTCAATTGAGAATTTATTAGAATTAATGTTTAAATTATTCATCATATCCGTAGTACCGTTTGGATTATTCAAATATAATGGATAATAACTTATTGATTGAATCTTATACCCCTTTGGCATTGAATATTCAATTTCAATTTTACCGCTTCGTGAAGAATTTTGATTTAGCAATTGAACAATGTCAACCCTATTTTTTTTTATAGCTATGTCCTCAGCCGTTTCCCCATAACGATTTTTCAATTTTGAATTCACCCCAAAATCTAATAACAACCTAATTAAATTAAGATTTTCTTTTGCAACAGCAATGTGTAATGCACTGTTGCCTTGATCAATAGTGACTGCATTGCGTTTTGCAATTGGGATGAAATATTTTATAAGGTATTTAAGACTAATTGTATCATTATTTTTGACTGAATTTAAGAAAGCAGTTGACCACATAATAGATGTAATATAGCTTGTTCCTAATCCTTCTATAGTGCTATTTCTCTGGTTAAAAGCAAAATCAAAAGCAGTTTTCATAGATTCTGGTTTGAACCCCATGCTATTGTATAGCGCTTTACTAGTTGCTATACTAAGTTCATTATAAGTACTTGAAGCATTACTTTGAATAGCAATATTTTTAACGCCTATAAAGTTAGAGAAAGTATTTGAGTGTGCTTCTGAAAAAGCAATACCAGATGCAATAAAACTTAAAACATCACCAGATGCAAGAGCTGCAGCTGATTTAGCAACATCAAATGCAGATGGTAGGTCATCACTTTTAACTGCATCAATATATTTACGATGTAAATCACCCAATTGCATATTATTTGAATTTAGAGCATAGTTCATGGAGGCTGTGTGCTGTGCTATTAATTGGTTCTTTGTAATTGTAGCAAAACCAAGCATAGTGTTAATCCTTTCTTCCATTTCTGGTTTTGCATCTCTTGATACAATTTCTATCCTTGAAGTATTTTCATTTGTAGCATTCATTGAAACTCTATTTGATTCGATTGTTCTTTGTGTATTTTCCCTCCATTTAATAAAAAAGAATCCATTTGTTACGGATGAACTTTGCTGAAAAAGTTGCCTGTAGGTTTCAATCTTAATGTTGGTTAGCATTTTCTCATCGATATTTATAGTAAGAGATGAAAAAGTTTGGTAAGGAAAGTCATAACTGATTTGTAAATCATAATTTCCTTTTCTTATTTCGTTAATATACTTTTCAGGTATTTGAAACTTATCGCGATAATTTGCTCCTAATATTCCTGAATAAATTTTGGAGGCAAATTCTTTTCGGTCAATTGAAAGCGCAACCTTTATATTTTGGGGCTTAATAAATTGAACGATGTACTGGTCGATGTTTAAAGTTTTATACTTGCTTGTATTAAAGCCATTCCCAGAAATATAAGATAGCACCTTTTCTTTAAAATCTTTAGGCAGACAGTCGTTATTAGTAATGATTTTAAAATTTAAAAAGGCATCTCCATTATCAACCAAATCAATCCCATTATCATATGAAGTTTCTCCAAACACCCAAGGTTTGTCATGAAAAAATGCAGTACCAGGTGTCCCGAGCACAGGTAATACATAAATTTTGCGAATAGTGGATTCTCCATCATTAAATTCGACAAATCCTTCATAATAATCATTTACTTTAAACCATGGAAATTCTGCAGCGGTTGCGGTCTGCCAAGGATGAAAAATAAGAATAAGTAATATAGACTGAAAACGAAGAAACTTTGAATTGATGTACCTTTTTTGAAACAAAAAATCATATAAGGTCTTGTTAATTTTTATCATAATTGTCATTTTATTTATTATTATCAATAATGATTGTATGTGTTTGTTTAGCCTTGTAGCTAACTAACATTTATGTGCCATAACTAATTGCATATGTTTCATATTGCAATGTATTAATATTTTATAAATCATCAAATGGACTTACTCAACTCTATTAACATAAAAATAAAAAAGGTTTCAATAACAATATTGAAACCTTTTAGTGAGTGGGAGGGGGTTAATGCTTAATAATATAAAATTTTCAAGCGGAAAACCGAACGTGTTGTTTATTGACTTGTAGCTATTGCGCTAAGCCGCTGTTATACGTTCGTTGTTTTTCATTATTTCATTGAATGGAAAGCAACACGGTTTCCTTCTGTGTCAATAAAATGTGCCATATATCCATTTTCTCCAATGGATGTTTTGGGCATTAATATTTTTCCACCTGCTTGTTCAACTCTGCTTAAAGGCAAACTTAAATCATCGCCACCATTCAAGTAAACAATTGTCCCTTTGTCTGATGGCTCAAATCCTTCGCCTTGTACAAGTCCGCCACCAACTCCGTTTTGCATATCAGATGGAAGCATTCCATAGTTTCCATTTGGGAATGGCATTTCCATAATCTCTGCGGCTAAAATAGTTTCATAAAATTTTTTTGCTCTTGCGAAATCTGTTACCGGGATTTCGAACCAGTTAATTGCATTTGTCATTTTGTTTAATTTTTATGGGGTAAATTTATTTTAAAGATTTCATTTTTTCGATGATTTTGCCATTGGATTAAATTTCAAACAAAGGTCTAACCAATAACTTAATTTTTGTTTTGTGTTAAAGCCGTTTTCCATAACAAATACATAACCTTTCATTGGCTTTCCTGTAAATTCCATTGGAATACAGTCGGTATCTTCCAAAGCTTTTTCATATGCATCTTCGCCAATACGGCAAAGTAGCAAATCTTCGTTTGTTTTTTTATCTATATGTGTCCCACAACACATCTTATCGTTTACCATTATGCACACACCACTAAACATTTTCTTTTCCGAAAAATCTATTTGTTTTTCAAAAAGCACCTCTCTTATTCGGTTCAATGAGTTTTCGTTGAAGGCCATTTTATTTGTAAATTGTCGTTTTTGGTGTCGGTCGTACAATGACGGCTAACTTGTTTATACCCCCGCATTTGTAAGGTTTTATTTAACAAAAATATTTTATTTATTTACCTATACAAGTTGTTAAACATGCTTTTACCACAATCCCGATAGCTATCGGGATGTTTGCGGAGCACGAACCCCCGCCTATTACAAATGTGCTGTTATAGCCAGTTTTATTTTTCCGAATAAAGTAGTCCCCATTTTCCGATTTGCATTGTCTTGTTAAATATTTGTCCAACTTGATATGGTCCTTGAACTTTTAGGTCAATTATTCTGTCGATTTGTTGGTCTTTAATTTTAATGTAATGTCTTGTTCGTCCTCTACTTGTCAAATTATAATAGTCAACAATTTTTGCATTCAAATTTATTGTTCTGCTCTCACCAATATATGCGTTGGTCAAAATTATCATTGAAAGCGTTGTTCCGATAAAAATTCCAGTCATTGCTAAGGTCAAAATGAATATTCTGAAAATTGTCCTGAGTTGTGTCCAGATTTTTGATTTATATTGTTTTGTCTCGTGTTGTCGAATGAATCTTAAATAAATGAAGTAACAACTTGGTGTCATAACGATAAGAATTGGTAGAGAAAAATACTTTATTGTCCAACTTACAGCAGTGTCAACTTCAATAAAGTCAAACGATGTAAATGATAGAATGATTGTCAGAATACAAAGTCCGATTATTATAAAAAAAATGGTCTGAAATTGTCGTGTTGTCATTGGTTAATGTGTCGTCCTAAAATTGGCTATAACTTATATATAACCCTGAATTTGTTATGGTTTATTTAACAAAAATATTTTATTTATTTACATATCCAAGTTGTAAAATGGGGCAGTGTTGATAGCTATGCAGGCTTGTTTTATAGCAACTCAATAGTATAAAAATAAAAAAGGTTTCAATAGTAATATTGAAACCTTTTAGTGAGTGAGAGGGGTTAATGCTTTTTTACGTTTGTGAGGGCCGTAAAACCTTTGTAAAAGACTTATTTATATTGGCTCTTATTCCAAACTAATCATTGAAATTAACCTTATACAAACGTTTCCTGCATTAAGCTAACAATTATTGTTTACTGTAGCCGCATAATGAATTTGTCAGTAAAATTAAATTTCCGGTAGGGTCGGTTACCCAGTAGGCTTCATCTTGCTTTTTTACATCGGAAAGTGAATGAATAACGGTGTCCAGTTTTTCTTTGGTATTAAATGCTATTGAATAGTACCTCAAACCTGCATGTGTGTTTGCAGCCAATGGCTTGTTGCTACCGTGCCACATATTCATTGCTATCCGATGTTTATAGGCACTTTCCATACCTACGTCAGCATACATAAATTGAGGCAAATAGTTAAACTCGGTAAAACCTAATTGCTTATAAAATTCATTGGTTTTGTCAAGATTAGAAACATAGAAATGAAAATGCCCTATTTTGGTATCTTCATGAATAATACCTTGTAAATGCTTATCTGTTATTTCGTCCAAAACCTCTTTAAGGTCTAAGGTATCGGAAGCACTGTGAATGTTTCCATTGGTATCTTCAATCCACAAACCATTTTTAGCAACTACTCTTTTAAATCTTTCGGGAGTTTCCAGTGCAAATTCAATTGTTATTCCATCTGGGTCTTTTAAGTAAACAGACTTTGACATAGTATGGTCTGTTGGTGAAAAAAGGTAATTGTTGTTAATTAATCGTTGCACCATTTTAGCAAATTCCACCTTATTTGGAGCATGAATTGCAAAATGATATAAACCACTGAATCCATCAGTATATGGTTTTGTAGCTGCTTGATAAACCACTACCAACGTTTTAGTTTCAGAGCCAAACTCTGCCATTTCAGATGTAGATTTTCTTAATTTCATTCCCACTATAGTGGTCCAGAATGCGGTAGCCTTATGCAAATTAGTGTTGTTTAGGTGCACGGCATCAAACGTGGCAAAATCTGTGTTTGCTGTATGTTGAGACATGGTTACCATTTGCGGGTTAAATGAAAAACCTTTTAAAGTTGTTAGTACTGACATACCAAGAATTGTTTTAATGAACCTTTTTCTTTCCATTATTCGATGGACATTTTAATTTCTGGCAGGTATCGGTAGTTTATTATATCTGCCCCAGACAATAAATAGTAATAAAGCCATGAAAATAAAATTAACTCCAATTACGGCAGCTTGGCTTTGACTTACATGAAACACCATAGCAAGTATCATTATTATTGTTAATCCAATTGCTGCAACAGGTGTTAAAACCGGCTTTATTTTTAGTATAGAGGGGAGTAAAAGCCCCAATCCGCCTGATAACTCACTTATACCAATAAACCTTACCAAGCCTTCGGAAACCGTTGTTACCCAAGGTAACATTTGCGAAAGTTGGGCTATGGGCTGAAACAGTTTATTTGCTCCGGCCATAACAAATATTATTGCCATTAATGATTGTACTGCCCAAAGTGTAATGTTTAACCACTTTAATTTTTGATTAGTTGTTGTCATGGTTTTTAATTTTAAAGAATGGAATAATTGTTAATGTAGATAGTACGGGAAAGAAATGCATGGGAATAACCATGCCCGGAAATAATTCCGGTGATTCAACATCTAATGGTAAATTGAATCCTAATACTCCGGCAATACTGGCAAAACTTATAACAGTGAACAAAATATTTAACCACCCTAATAGTTTTATTCCTTGCCACTGTATGGCAAATTTGTAAGCAAGTACCATTAGCAAACATGCAATTACACAAGCCGGAATAATATTTTGTATTCCTATTACTTTGCTGAAATCAACAAAGAAAGATACTGTGTAAATATTGAGATAAATGATGCTTGCCAATGAAGATAGTATACCAGCTGTTATTCCTAATATAAAGGTTTGTTTCCAGCTCATTTTGTTACAGGAATATTAAGTTGAATTTCAAGCTCCTCTGGTGTACCCATTTTTTTTACACTGTACTCTGCAGGCTTAACCGAAAAATTTCCAACAAAAACACCCCCTTCAGAAGTTTTTGTAAAAGTAAATGGCAATTTAATTTCTTTGGTTACATCCTTAATGGTGAGTTTACCATTAGCTACATAGCCATTTGTAGTTTTGCTAATAGAAGATGATGAGAATCTCACATTCTGAAATTTATCTGCTTCTAATCCTTGTTTTGCATGTTTATTACGCATGCCATTACCTGTATTTACAGTATTTACATCAATAGAAGCAATAATTGCCGCATTTGAAAGGTTATTTTCATCAAAACTAATTTCGCTTTTTAACCCCTTAAATACGCCATCAAACTTTTTACTGGTAAATTTTACAGAATAACTTTCTTCGTTTACTTTCCAAAAGTTAGTGTTGTCTGCCACTTTAAATGCTGATATAGCAATTGTGATTGCTATCATAGCCGGATACATAATTTTTTTCATCTTTTTATTGTTTAATTTTTACAATACAAAGATGTGTGGACTATTATTCTCAATCCGATGAGGTAGGTCAAAAAATAATATTGATGTAAATCAATAAAGACCCCTCATTAAAGCTTACTTTTTTGCTCCGTTACTTCTTATACGACTAAGAGTTTCTTTTGTCATACCCAGGTAAGAAGCAATGATGTGTTGTGGAAACCGATGAAAAAACGCTGGATATGTATTGTGCAATTCTACTAGTTTCTGCTCTGCTGTTAGTGTTTTGGAAGTATGCAGCCTTTTCATAAGTTGATAAGATTGTTTTTCCATTAACGACCTGTTAAACTCAGAGAAAAACGAAAGCTTATTCAGTTTATTGAAAAAATCATCTTTAGAAATAACCAAAAGTTCAGTGTCTTCGAAAGCATCTATATAATAAGGTGTTGGTGTACCAATCATAAAACTTTCACGGTCGCCTGCCCACCAGTTTTCTATAAATAAGTCCAAAATGTTTTCTTTTCCTGCATCATCTATTGTATATTTTTTTAAAGCCCCCTTTAATACAAAGCCTGCTGTTTTACACACATCACCACTTTGAATAAAAAATTGACGCTTACGAACTTTCTTTAAATGAAAAACGCTTGAAATTACGGCAATATCACTTTCGGATAATTTGTTTTCGAGCTTGCTGTTTATATGTTCTACTAATTTCTCAATCATTTCCAATCATTCTTTATGAGAATTATGCTTTAAAAAGGGATACTAACTTATAATCTAAGGTATGGTTTTATAATACTTATACAACAAAACTAGCCTATTGTTTTATAAATTCAAACCATCAAATGAGGAGCGTTTAAACAGTTATTCTGACTGTTTCATGAGCATAAAATAAAAAAGGTTTCAATAAAACTATTGAAACCTTTTTGTGGAGTAGGATAGTTTAATACTTTTTCTAGCGGGCTTGAGGTTCGCTTATACCGGTTGGAATGGTAGGCATGCCGGCCCGTGCTATAAATTCAGGGGTAAGAATGCGTTCAATAACATCGCCCAGTTGAGACGCATTGCTTTTCAATGCTTTTACAGGGTCTGTTAGTTGGTCGCCAAGGTTTTTGTAGTCGGCAGATAGGCTTCCACTGCTTACCGCATCGTTAATAATGTATTGGCACAGGTTGTGCATATTAGGCATACCCATCAGGAAGTCGTAAGAGGTTACATGCTGGTAACCTAACTGAATAAGGAAAAGCAATGCACCTTCCAGTTGTTTCATAATTACCTCCAGCACATCAAACAAGTGTTCAAGGTATTCATGTTTGCCCAATATTTTTTCTACTTTTTGCCTAATATCTATCAGTGCCTCATCAATGGTTTTAATACCTTCAAAGTGTATAATTACTTCGTTAATGGCGCCAATCACCACATCGGCTATAATACCACTTACACCAAAACGGGCCAGTATTTTTTTGGCTCCAAAATCAATAAATGCTTCTGCCACCTGTGCTGCGGTGAGTGGTGCTGTAAGGCCAACATTTACCTGGCCGGGCAAAGGTGGTGTTTGTGGTTGTAACTGGGTATAACGGCCACCGGGCAGGTAGGGCTCGGTGCCTTGCAGGCTTTGCTCCAACACCAGGGCTGCCAGCGACTGCACCAATGGGTTGGGCACCAGATAAGGATAAAACAGAAAAGGAATATTTTCTACCATATCAGCCTGCCATGCATGCGGAACAGGATCTAGTTTGTTCCAGAAGCGCACCGTACGTGTGCCCAACTGGCTGCTGAAGTATTCAGAAAAAGCTTTATTGCCCGGTGTAGCTCCGGCTGTTGGCATGGCCGAAACAGTAACGGTTTGGGCAGGGTTAAATGTTGTCAGGTTATTGTCGAGCGTAAGGGCAAGTACAGAAGAGAGTGCACCACCCAAACTGTGACCGGTAACTACCAGTTGTTGTGGGGTGTTTACATTCTGAAAAGTGTCCGTAAGAAATTGCATCAGTGTTCTGTTACTTTGGTCAACCATCTTCAGCAACCAATTCAATCCTATTTGGGTGCCATTGGCAATACGGGGAGCATCGGGGGCTTTATTATTGCTATCCCATGGTTGCATGGTGCGTACATCAAAATCTTCGGTAAGCCAGCCATAGGATGAAATAGGGTTGGTGCCGGCAGTGGCTACCACATATATTCCCTGGTTATTAGTGGCTACAAACAATGCGTTTGACGATATGCCTCTTTTCTCGTCTTTTCCGTAACTACCTACCACAGGGCCCCACACTACTTGCCAGTTGCCAATATAACTTTGCATCTGAGTATTGTTGAGTAATTTAGAAAGAATGATGCTTAAATCCTTGGTAAGTTGCTGCACGGTGCCTATTTTGTTGCTGGCAAAGTTGGAAAACAGGTTCATTGCAAAAACCTGTTGAATGGTGTTGTAAGTTGGGTTTGTCATAGGGTAAAAAAAATTTAAGTTTAATAGGTTACTGCTTTATGCAGGCTTAGCAAATAAATACAGAGTAAGGCTAAAAAACAACAGGTAAGCCTATTTTTTTACTGGTTAGTAAGCCTGTTTTTATAACAATTTAGTGAGCATAAAACAAAAAAGGTTTCCATACTTGTATTGAAACCTTTTTTGTAGGATATGGGACAAAAGTTGAACCCCGAAACCTTATTAAAAGACTTAAATACTATAAATGATTCTATTTTAAAAGTAATTATCACAGTTTAGATGCAAATAGTTCAATAAAAACAAACTCTCATTGGCATTAATATGATAACGATTTTGGGTTTTGCGTTCGGGCGGGTATCGGAGCACAAAACTGTTAACCAGAACGGAACTTTAATAGAAGCACAAAGCTCCATCACTATAATTATTGTGATGGCACGTAACCCCGCCTGACGCAAAACCCGTGTTATAGCCAGTGGTTCTTTTCATTTTCCTTCAAGATTAACAACACGTTTTGCACTTCTTTTCTTTCCATCAATAATTACTACTGAACAGGGTTCTGTTTGTTCAAATTCCTTCTTAACAAATTCTCCTTTTTTATTGTAAATGTAAGTTGTCACATTACACAGCGTTCCATCTTCTGAACAGTAAGTTTCTTGGTGAATATTTCCACTTGGTTGATGATAAGAAATGCTGTAAAATCTTTTGTCGGGCAATTGC
Source organism: uncultured Bifidobacterium sp. (assembly GCA_964442045.1). Classification (GTDB taxonomy): domain Bacteria; phylum Bacteroidota; class Bacteroidia; order UKL13-3; family UKL13-3; genus JAAFJM01. The sequence goes on along the minus strand of CAYTWI010000067.1, from coordinate 2,316 downwards.
AACTCAAAATGCGTTTTCTGTTTGAATTCATTATATCGCTCAGTGTACAAATATTCCGGACACCAGTTTGTAAATCTTCTGTATTCCCTTATATCTCCATCATCAAATCTTCCAATGTATTCATTATAAAACTCATTGAATTGGTTGTAGAAATATTCATTCTTAATAGTACAGCTGTCTGGTGGTAAAGTAGTAATGTGAACACAGCCTTCACTAGTGTTTATTTTATCTACGTACTTGTTAAAATAAAAATAGTTATAGCCATTGGTTTTAATATAGTATTGCTGACGTTCTATGCTTACAAGGGTATCGGCACTTCGCTTTATTTTTAAATCAATCATTTGGGTGATTTGCCCCTGCTCTGGTATGATTTGTTTTCCATTGTTTTGTATGTTTTTATCAAAGTCATTGTAATAAGTATAAATGCTGTCGCCTAATGCTATTCCATGAGGATTAAAGGTAACATTCACTTTGTATATACCGGCAAACAACGGGACACCAAAACTGTGGTGTGATGCGTTTTGTGTGTTGAAGTTATAATAGTTTTCAAAATCATTCAAGTAAATGGGAACAGTAATTTGTTCAAGTGGTTTCAGGTATCTAATCTTAACGCTTCCCGTATCATGCACCATCATTTTTAACATGCGGTCTTCTGTATATCTGAGCATCATGGTATTGTTGGCTTTGTCGTACACGCTTAGGTAGAATAATTTTTGTCCAACATTTTGTGTGTGAGGCAGCAATACCGGAAAAGTTCTTTCTTTATCCGTATTGGTAATAGTAATGTTGAAAGTTATTTTTTCACCTTCATAATAGCTTTCCTTATCGGTGCTTAACCCAAAGCTTACGGGATGATATGGTAAATATGCGAAACTATTTTTATTGACTACCAAAGTCAAAAATGTAAAAAAAAATGTTTTAAATAGGCTCATGGTTCTCTATATGTTTATGGCAGTCCTTCCATTGGCTATAACATGTGTATAATCCTGATTGGTGTCAGGGTTTATTTAACAAAAATATTTTATTTATTTACATATACAAGTCGTCAAATGGGGGAGTTTTAATAGCTATTCAGGTTTGTTTTTCAATACAACTATTAAAACCTTTTGTGGAGGGATTACTGCTTTTTTCCGTTTGGGAGAGCCTTACAAACAACGCCCTTTGCAAATGCAAAGGATGCATTATTATTTTCTACACATCTTTACAAGCTTTGCTTACCCTTGTGCTATAAATAACAATGCCCCAACCTTACGGTCGGGGCATTGTTTGTGGAGTTGGAGGGATTAATACTTTTTCCCGTTTGGGAGAGCCTTACAATTAATGCCCTTTGCAAATGCAAAGGATGCATTATTATTTTCTACACAGCTTTACAAGCTTTGCTTGTAGCTGTTTCGAAAATAATAATGCCCCAGCCTAACGGCCGGGGCATTGGTTTGTGGAGGACAAGGGACAAAAGTCGAACCTTGAAATATTGCTGAAAGACTTAAATATTATAAATGATTCTATCTTAAAAACAGTTATAGCATAAATTATAGCTGTTTCGGGCTTGGCGTATTGGCCGTATTTTCAGTATCATAGTTACTAAATATTCCTGAACTTGATATAGCATTTTCGTTTCTAAATAAGCACCAAACTCACGATATCGACAAACTGCCTGTTAGCAGCAGAGGAACTGTTTTGTGTTCCCATAGCTTTTAAAGTTTTTGTCTCTCCACCCCACGCTGTACCCCTAATTGGGAAACACGGCATGTTTGGAGAATTCCTCTATCTCTGACCTAAAGAATGATTCCCCGAAAGCCTAATCCAGCAGTTGATGGTATTTGCGATGGACTCTGGCCTGTATTCTGTGTATCGAATGTAAAGATGCCATCACGGCCTTGAGTAGTTAGATATAGCAGATTACCTATTGCTATCACGTCCTGAAAGCCTAATCCGGCAGTTGATGGTATTTGCGATGGACTCTGGCTTGTATTCTGTGTATCGAATGTAAATATGCCATCATTGCCTTGAGTAGTTAGATATAGCAGATTACCTATTGCTATCACGCTCTGAAAGCCTAATCCAGCAGTTGATGGTATTTGCGATGGACTCTGGTCTGTATTCTGTGTATCGAATGTAAAGATGCCATCACGGCCTTGAGTAGTTAGATATAGCAGATTACCTATTGCTATCACGTTCTGAAAGCCTAATCCAGCAGTTGATGGTATTTGCGATGGACTTTGGCCTGTATTCTGTGTATCGAATGTAAAGATGCCATCATTGCCTTGAGTAGTTAGATATAGCAGATTACCTATTGCTATCACGTTCTGAAAGCCT
>CAYTWI010000066.1:0-20216 GCA_964442045.1 uncultured Bifidobacterium sp. | reverse complement strand
TACCCTTAATTTTTTCAATAATTTAGCTACCGGTGACGATACCACTCGTTCCGTATATATTAACAATGGCTTATTCAATTATACATTCAGAGGAGGTAACCCTAATCAATTAGTCAGCTCGGTTAATCCTAACTATAGCTTTACCAAAACGTTTCAAATACAATTTGTACCCGATTTAGGTATTACTGTTGATTGGAAGCCAAATCAAAGTGATTTACAAAATCAGTTTTATAGAGCTTATGTTTTTGGTGCTAAAAGTGGTGGTGCTAATTTTACCACTTCAGGACCTGCAATAGTTGATTTAATTTTGAGAGACCCACCGGGAAGTGCCAGCTTTAGTCAGTGGCAAAGCAGTAAATCAATAGTGAATACCTCCTCATTTACACTTAATCATGCAGAGGATCTTGAACTGCAGGCACAGATATTTGCAGGCACTAAATTTTCAGTAGGTGTTGGAACAGAAACAGAAACAGCTATTTTGAATAATGTATCAGTGGGTGTGAACCAATCATGGTCAAAAAATACAGAAGGTGACTTAGTGGAAACCATTACCAATACAACAACCATTTCAACAAGTGCCGACCCAAGTAAAGTGGGCTCACAATATGATTTGTTCTATGGTAAGGCCTCTAACATAATTTTTGGTATTTCAGATAATATAGGCTTAATGGATACTGCTACTTGCCGCCAGAGAACGGCACAGAATGGAGGCGTAAGTGTTTGTTATGGTAATGTTATTAACGGACAAATGATAGGACTGAGCAAAGGGATGTATTTAGTACCCGGTGAAGTTAAAACTACTTTTGTTTATACAACAGATGAAATAGAGAACCAAGTAATACCGTCACTGGTAGATTTAAGAAACCGCATTTTAAACAGAGGAACCCTCAACAAAAGAGGAGTCAGAAAATATACCCCCGTTTTTACTGACGATACCGACCCTGATTATGCCATTAAATTTGGCTCTAATAACGATGACCCGATTTGGGGTAGTTTACGAGTGAACACAGACCCGATTTCTACCAATTTATTAGACAGTGTGGGTCCAAGTTATACTTTCTCAAGAGATACAATTTATGAAGTTGATTCTATAACCTATTACAATACCCAAATAAGATTATGGAAAGAAGCGCTCGCAAGAAATGAAAGAGAAAAGTACCAGGTATTTAAAGATACCAGCGTATTAGCGGCAGCAGGCGGAAGAAATATTAGTATTGGTTCAGCTGCGTTTCAACAAGACTTTACTACCCAAACCGATTCAACCTATACAATATCATATGAACTGCAACTGGGAGGAACCTTAGGAACTGAATTCGGTTTTACTGTGGGTGGAACGGGAGTTGGTTTTAGTGGCAGTATTAGTTATAACCAAACACGGGGAAGCAGTCAGGGAACCACTTCAACTAATGTGAATACATTTACTTATTTTTTGCAAGATGGTGATGATGGTAATTTAATTAGTACCGATATAGTAGATGGAAGGAATGGAAATGGACATGTATTCAGACTACGTGCAGGAAGAACTTCTTGCCCGTTTGAAGGTGCTGTAAATGCTCATTATTTTGATCCGGATAATGATACCATAACTGCTACCACTTACATTGAAAATGGCGTTGAGCTAAGTGCCGCAACAGCCCGAATTGAAGTACCAGTAATAGATGTTGCACAACAATCAGTATTCAATATCCCAGCTACACAAGCAGCCGTATTTACTTTAGAACTTGGTAATTTGAGTGAAGCCAGACAAGATGTAGACTATAATTTAAGGGTGGATGAATCCACCAATCCGTATGGAGCCATTATAAAAGTAGATGGTTTAGATCCCAACAGAACATTCACAGTACCTTATGGTACTACCATTCAAAAAACACTAACATTAGAGCGTGGTCCGTTATATTATGATTACAACAATATTCGACTCATACTTAAATCAACATGCGATGACAACATATTTGATACCATTTCAATTAGTGCTAAATTTTTACCAACCTGTACACCCCTTAATTTAAAATCGCCAAACGACAGGTGGGTATTAAATAGTAGCTTTAAAGATACCTTACCCGTTTTAATAGGTGATTATAACTATAATTTTGGCGGGTTTCAAAATGTATATTTCCAATACAAACCAGCTTCAGGTAGTGTTTGGTTCAATGAAAAATCGTATTTTAAAGATACCGCTGATACAGACTTGAAAATTCCGGTTGGAACGCCCAGCATATTTTATCCGTTTAATTTTAAAAACCTGCCCGATGGTAATTACGAAATACGTGCGTTAAGTGAATGTACTGCTCCCGGTTATCCAAATACCAAAGTAAGTTCATCTGTTTTGCAGGGAGTGGCCGATAGGGTAAATCCGCATCCGTTCGGAAATCCGCAACCTGCTGATGGTATACTATCGCCCAACGATGAAATAAGTATACAGTTTAACGAACCAATAGACAATGCTTCATTAAGTAATGCCAACTTTGATATACGCGGAGTATTAAACGGAACAAGTTACCAGAGCAGCTCAAGTTTATATTTTGATGGCGATAATGATTATGTAGAAATACCAAACGGTTTAAATATACAGAAACGCTCATTCACTGTTGAATTTTGGGCAAAGAGAGCTACACTCGGTAAACAAATTACTTTCTCACAAGGAACCGACTCCAATGAATTTATAGCGATTGGGTTTGACGAAAACGATAAATTTTGTTTTTACAATAACTATGAAAAAGTAATGTCAAATACAGCTTCGCTTGATTTAACAAGCTACCATCATTATGCAGCTTCGTACGATTTTGACAATGAAAAAGTGGAGTTATTTATAGACGGTATTTTGGTAAACACAGGAAATACCAATTTTTATTCCGATTACATGGGAGGAGGTAAAACCTTCTTTGCTAAAAAAGCAAGTGGTATGCCTTATGCCTTTAAAGGTAATCTGCGCGAGTTTAGGTTATGGAATAAAACGAGAACGGCCATTGAAACTACGGCATCATTTAATAAAACACTGAAAGGAACAGAAGCCGGTATTGCAGGTAACTGGCGTATAGATGAAGCTGATGGAAATACCGTAAAAGACTATATACGCAGCAGAAATGGTTTAATAATAAATGCTACGTGGGAAATTAATCCTGCCGGCAGGTCGTATAACTTTAGCGGAACCAATAGTGGTTTAAAAGTAGCAGCAGCCAATTTAGCTTTAAATGTAGAAAACGATTTTACTATTGAGTTTTGGTTTAAGGCCAATAATACAGCAAATAATGTTTGTCTATTTTCAAATGGCAAAGGCGACTCAACCGATTTAAGTCCCGAACTAAAATGGTCCATCCAAAAAGATGAAAACGGAAAAATAATTGTTATTCATAAAAACACCATTTTCGAAGCCGTATCAACTAACTATTTCGATGGTAACTGGCATCACTTTGCCTTAATCATGCAACGTGCTTCCAGTTTGTCAGCTTACATTGATGGTAATTTACAAAATACCACATTACCCGGCCAGTATGCACAATTTGGTGGCAATGCCTTTTGGTTAGGTGCAAGAGGTTTTCAAACCCAGTTAAACGAATCAACCGATAAAAACTATACAGGTAAATTGGATGAAGTAAGGCTTTGGAGTATAGCCCGCACCCAGGAACAAATTACCCGCGACAGGTTGAATAGATTAGCTGGTACAGAACCCGGGTTAATTTGTTATTTGCCATTCGAGTCGTATGTACTTAACTTAGGAGTGCCCATTTTATCACCATCGCTAACCGATGTTTTATCAGCTACACGTGTAGTTAGCAGATTAGATTCAGCAAGTGATTTCAGTACCGAAACACCGCGTATAAAATTACCACGTCCCGTACAGGCTATTAATTTTAATTATGCAGTAAACAATGATAAAATTATTTTAACACCTACCACATCGCAGGAGCTAGTAGAAAATACAACCCTTGACATAACAGTTAAAAATATTTACGACTTACATGGAAACACCATGCAGTCGCCAAAAACATGGATTGCCTATTTAGATAAAAACCAGGTAAAATGGCAGGATGAAACCTTTAGTTTTGTTACAAAAGCAGGGGCATCACAAATATTTACCAGTACCATTGTTAATGCAGGAGGAGCTGTTAAACAATACACCATTGATAATTTACCTGCCTGGTTAAGTGCTTCCTCAACAACAGGCACTATACAACCTAACAGCAGCAAAACCATTTCATTTACCATTAGCGCAAATACCAATATAGGCGATTATGAGCAAGACATACATTTAACGACCGATTTTAATTATCCGGAAAAATTAAATGTAAAACTAAAAGTATATGCCGAAGCACCGGCAAGCTGGTCGGTAAATACAAGTGCCTTTACCAATACCATGAATATAATTGGTCAGGTACGCATTAACAATATTATTTCAACCAATACCGATAACAAGTTAGCCGCCTTTGTAAACGGACAATGCAGGGGAGTGGCCAACGTGCAATACTTTCCGCAGTACGACAGGTATCTGGTATTTTTAAGCGTAAGCAGCAATGTAAATACAGGCGAAACCATAGAGTTTAGGATATGGAATGCAAGTGAAGGAAAAATACATGCCGATGTACAACCATCATTAACATTTGTAGCCAACTATTTAGTAGGGAATATAGCAGCTCCGGTTATATTTAATGCGTCCGACAAAACCATCCGTTTAATACCTTTACAAAATGGCTGGAATTGGGTTTCGTTTAACCTGTTAATGCCAGACTCTGCTTCGTTAAACAAATTATTTGCAGGTATCAATCCGGGTACAGGTACACAAATAAAAAACAATACAGAGCTTGCTATTTACGACTCAACTATTGGTTGGTCCGGTAATCTGGCCAATTTCAATACAGGTATAAAAACCGAAAAATCATACCTGTTTTATGCGCTGCATGCCGATACCTTAACCATAAAAGGAGTAGAACCCAACCCGGTATTAAGACCAATAGATATACAGGCAGGATGGAACTGGTTAGGTTTTGTTTCGCAACGTAACATCCCGGTGAACGAAGCTTTTGGCAGTTATAATCCGCGTCAGGGCGATATTTTGAAAAACCAAACACAATTTGCCATTTACGATAATACAATGGGTTGGGTTGGAAGTCTTAATACCATGAAACCAAATGTAGGTTACTTATACAAAACAGATACAGCAGGAACACTGGTATATCCTCGTTCCGGAATGTTTGGCAAAAAACAAACAACAGACGAAACAAACATTACTTCTAAATTCTGGATATGTAATCCATATACATTTAACAGCAATATGAATATAGTTTCCAAAGTAAATGTATGTACAGACATGTTAGCGAGTGGTAACTGGCTGTTGGGAGGTTTTGTAAATGAAGAGTTAAGAGGTTTGGCAAAAGCACAAGCCATAAGCAACAATAACTATGCATACTTTATAACCATAGGAGGCAATGCAGCCGAAAATATAGTATTTAAGCTATTGGATGAAACCACAGGTAATGCATATACCTTAAATGAAAATTTAGTTTACCAGGCCAACAGCTTAAATGGCGATATAAACAAACCATTTAGTTTAACCACAAGGGGCATAGACTGCATAAAAACAGCAACAGGCAAAGCTATCAATTTTGCCAATGTTTATCCGGTTCCTTGCCACGATATTTTAAACATAGAACTAAATCTGTTAGAGGCACAAAATGTAACAGTAGCCATTTACGATTTATCAGGCAAATTGATAAGAACTTTGGAGCAAGGAAAAGTTGATAAAGGCAATCAGATTGTTACGTGGAATATAAGCAACCTGAATGCAGGTATGTATACAATTAACATTATAACAACAAACGAAACATTTAAACATAAAGTAATAAAATACTAAGCCATGTTAGTAAAAATAAAATTAAGTATATACACCATTATAGCAGTAGTCATCAGTACCTTTACTGCTAAGGCAACAGCTCCAACATGGAGTGTAAATCCTTCAGGTTTTCAATACAACATGACCATGGTAGCCGTGGCCAATTTAAACTGTGTAGAACTAACCAATCCAAGTAACAGAATAGGTGTGTTCGTGGGTACACAATGCAGAGGAACAGCTTTAACAAGCCAGGTAGTGAACGGGCGCTATACGGCTTCCTTGTTTATTTATAGCAATAACGTGTCTGGTGATACCATTAGCTTTAAAGTATACAATATTGTACAGGATTCAGTTTACAACATAACAACAAAAGTATTCTTCCAGCAAAATGCCAACTATGGAACATCTACAGCTCCATACATTGTATTCAATAACCAGGCACCTACTGATATAAACTTATCAGCAAATAGTTTTACAGAAAACACAGCAGTAAACGGAACAGTAGCAACCTTATCAGCAAGTGACCCGGATGCAGCCGAAACCTTTTCATATACATTAGTAAACGGAATAGGTAGCACCGACAATGCAAAATTTACCATAACAGGCACCTCGTTAAGGTTATCCAGTGTAGTTGATTACGAAACACAAAAAACATGTGCTATAAGAGTGCGTGTAAGCGATGCAGGCGGATGTACTTACGAAAAAGCATTTAACATAACCGTTCAAAATTATAACGAACCACCAACAGCCATATACATTAGCGATTCAACCATTTATGAGAACACACCGGCTTTAACCACTATTGGCAGTCTGTACGATATAGACCCCGATTCAGGCGATGCTGCCATATTTACCCTAGTAAGCGGCACAGGCTCCGATGATAATGCAAGCTTTAACATTATAGGCTCAAGTATACGTTCCACTCAGGTATTTAATTACGAAACCAAATCATCTTACAGCATACGTGTAAGAGTGCGTGATGCGGCCAACAATACATGGGAAAGAGCCATTACCATATTGATAAAAAATACAAACGATGCACCAGCCAATATAGCCTTAAGCACTACATCCATTACCGAAAACAGAGCTATAGGCTCATGGTTAGCAAACTTTAGTGCAGTAGATGAAGATGCAGCCGATGTGTTTACCTACTCATTCGTAAATACAACAGGAAATGATAATGCCAACTTTCAAATAACCGGTAATCAGTTACGTACTAATAATCAGTTCGACTACGAAACAAGACAAAACTATTCCATATTTGTGCAAGTAAACGATGGCAATGGAGGCTTGTTTACCAAACAGTTTTTATTGACTGTAACCGATAGTAATGATGCTCCTACTGCCATCAGTTTAAGCAACAACACCCTTTACGAAAACCAGGCAACCAATACATTTATTGCTAAGTTAACCACCAGTGACCCTGATGTAAGTCAAACCAATTTTACCTATGCATTAACAACAGGTAGCGGAAGCACAGGGAATGGCAATTTTACTATTAGCAATGATAGTTTGTTTAGCAATGCTGCATTTAATTTTGAAGCAACCCCATCATACAGTATTAGAATAAAAACAACAGATCCGGCAGGTGCATTTTACAGCCAGTCACTTACCATAACTGTTTTAGATGCCAATGATGAGCCAACCAATATTGCACTAAGTACTACACAAGTAAGCGAAAATCAAAATGTAAATACAGTAATAGGAACCCTAAGCAGTACCGATCAGGATGCTGTCAATACCTTTATTTATACATTGGTTTCAGGCAGTGGTGCTACCGATAACAGTTCATTTAATATATCAGGAAACACGTTAAGAACATCAGCTGTTTTTGATTATGAAACAAAAAATAGTTATTCAATCAGAGTAAAAACAAACGATGGCAATGGCGGTTTTTTTGAAAAAGTTTTTACTATTGATGTAACGAATACCAACGATGCGCCAACAGATATTACCATAAGCAATAATAACTTTACCGAAAATAGGGTTATCAATAGCATAGTAGGTACATTAACTACAACCGATCAGGACACGGGCAATGCTTTTTCATATAGCTTTGCAAACGTAACAGGTAATGACAATAACGCATTCGTTATAACAGGCAGTACGCTGCGTTCAGCACAAAGTTTTAATTACGAGCTAAAAAATGTATACTATATTTATATAACCAGTAACGATGGAAATGGAGCAACCTATACACGGCAGTTACAAATAAATATAACCGATAGCAATGACGCTCCTGTAGATATAGCACTAAGTAGCCCGAGCATCTCAGAAAATTTGCCTGCCAATTCATTTATCGGCCAGTTCTCAACAACTGATCAGGATGCTGTTTCATCATTTACCTATACATTAGTTTCAGGCACTGGCTCTGCAGATAACAGCTATTTTACCATGCGTAACGATTCCATATTCAGTGCCGCTAGTTTGGATTTTGAAGCAAAAAGTACCTATAACATACGCATACGTTCAACTGATAACGGTTTATTATATACAGAAAAAAACTTCGTTATTAAAGTAATCAACGACAATGATGCTCCAACCAATTTAATTTTAAGCAATAATAGCATCAATGAAAATATGCCTTTTAATAGTATTATAGGTAGCTTTACTTCAGAGGACCCGGATACTGGCAATACATTTACCTACTCATTAGTAGCAGGTACAGGCTCAAACAACAATAACCTGTTTACCATATCAGGTAATCAGTTGAAAAGCTTTGCTATATTTAATTACGAAACACAAAAAAACTACTCAATCCGCTTACAAACCAACGATGGAAATGGAGGTACCTATAGCAAAGTTTTTACCATTACCATTTTAGATGTAAACGATGCACCAACCAATATTACATTATCAAATAATACCATTACCGAAAATAAACCCGTTAACTCATTTATAGCCAATATAAGCACAAGCGATGAAGATACACTAAGTCAGTTTAATTACAGTTTTTCAAATGCGCAGGCAAACGATAACAGTAAATTTATTATTACGGGCAATCAGTTACGTAGCAATTTTGTTTTTGATTACGAAACCAAACAGGTATACGTAGTGGTACTGCAAACCAACGATGGAAATGGAGGTGTATTCGATAAACAATTTGTAATCAATATAAGCGATAGCAATGATGTACCTGTAAACATAACTATAACCAATAACAGTATCAATGAAAACGAACCGGCCAACACCTTTATTGGTTTATTAAGTACCGAAGATCCCGATGTCGTGCAAACATTTACCTACAGTTTGGTAGCAGGTACAGGCTCAACCGATAACCAGTCATTTACCATTAGTCACGATTCATTATTCAGCAACAGCACTTTCAATTACGAAAGTAAATCAACCTATAATATCCGTATCCGTTCAATGGATAACGGAGGACTTGCTACCTTTAAAGCAGTAAACATAAATATAGTTGACCAAAACGATGCTCCCGTTGCCCTTACCTTAAGCTCAAATCAGCTAACAGAAAACTTGCCGGCCAAAAGTATAATAGGTAAGTTTACAGCTACCGATGCAGATGCCGTTAATAATTTTAGTTATACATTAGTAAGCGGAGCAGGTGCAACCGATAATGCAAGTTTTAGTGTAACAGGTGATGAGTTAAAATCAAATGCTGCCTTTAACTACGAAATAAAAAACACCTACAGCATAAGAGTAAAAGTAAACGATGGCCGTGGCGGCACCTTTGAAGATACATTTACTATTGCTATTACCGATAGCAACGATGCTCCAAGCGATATTACATTAAGCACAAGCAACGTAGCCGAAAACAAAAACATAGGTGCATTGGTAGCCAACATTACTACCACCGACCAGGATATTGCAGATGTTTTTACCTATAGTTTTTACGATGGAGTAAACAATAACAACAACCAGTTTCTGTTAATCAATAACCAACTAAGAACAAACACCATATTCGATTATGAAACTAAAAATTTCTATTTAGTATACATAACTGCTGCAGATGGCAAAGGAGGGTTTATTACCAAACAGTTTATCATTAACATTATAGATTCAATCGATGCACCAACGGCATTAAATATAGGCAATAATGCCATTACTGAAAACCAGCCGGCAGGTACATTTGTAGGCATACTAACTACTACCGATGTAGACCAGTTAACAGGTTTTAACTATACGCTGGTTGGAGGAGCAGGTTCAACCGATAACGGACAATTCAAAATTTCAAACGATTCATTGCTGACCAATGCCATATTCCATTATCAGTTAAAAAATAATTATAGCATACGTATCAGAACAACCGATAATACATTTGCTTCGTTCGAAAAAATAATAAACATTAACATCATTGATGCAAACGATGCACCAACCGCTATTAACCTAAGCAATACAAACCTAAAGGAAAACAGCGCAACAGGAACCATAGTAGGTTTACTAAGTACTACTGATGCCGATGCTACAGATAACTTTAGTTACAGTTTGGTAACAGGAACAGGCAGTACTGACAATGCCAATTTTAGTATTGTAAACAACCAGTTAATAGCCGATTTTTCAGCCGACTTTGAAACCAAGGCATCATATACCATACGCGTACAAACAAGCGACAAAGAAAGCGCCACCTTTGAGCAGGTATTTACCATTACCATTACCAACGAAAACGAGAAACCAGGCATAAAAGCAGATACCTTTTATATAAGCGAAGGAGCAAGCATAGGCACCCTTGTTGGAACAAGTACCGCTACAGATATAGATGCAGCGCAAACCCTGAACTTTACCCTGTTAGATAAAACCGGCAACACCCCATTCGAGGTAAGTGCAACAGGACAAATAACTTTAAAAACCAAAGTAGATTACGAAACCAAATCTGTTTACTATTTAACCGTAATGGTTGATGATGGAGCTACCAAACCATTAACCGATACCACAGTTATAGTTGTTTATGTAGAAGATATAGTAGAGCTAAACCAAAGCCTGCCTGTTTCCAATTTTATGTCGCCTAATGGCGATGGAATTAACGATTACTTTACCATTGCTAATGTAGAGCTTTATAAAGATTATACATTAACCATATACAACGATAACGGGCTGGAAGTATATAAAAAACTAAAAGAATACAACAACGATTGGGATGGCACCTACGAAGAAAAACAATTGCCAAACGGAGTATACTTTTACGTATTAAAAAATAGTACAACAGGTAGCGAGTTTAAAGGCGTAATCAATATAGCCAAACCATAAGCAAGCTTCCATTTAAATACCAAGCATAAATAATATCAACATGAAACGCATTTATTTAGTAATAGTATTAGCCATTATGTTAAGCAGCGGTTTTGCGCAAGACCGTTCAAACATTTATACCAATCTGTTAAATCCATTTGTTTACAACCCATCATTGGCTGGTGAGTTCGAAAACATATATACCGTTTTTAATGCACGTACCATGATAAATGGAGTAGAAGGTATGCCGCGCAGTTATAACTTTGGCATACATGCACCATTACAGGGAGCCGGTATAGGAGCTAAAATTTTAACCATAACCCAGGGAGCATTTCAAACCCTGAATGCCGAAGCAGCCTATAGCAAAATAGTAAAGCTAAACGAAACCAATAATTTGTCGTTTGGCCTTTCATTAGGGTTCGTACAAACAAGTATTCAAACCAGCCTGTTAAACGGTCAGGTAAACCTGAGCGATCAGGCTTTGGTTTCAAACGATTTAAACAAAGTATTTCTTTCGTCAGGTGCGGGATTAACCTATCGTTATAAAAAGAATATAGAATTAGGCGTGGCCTTTCCCATGTTAGTTACAGGCGTAAAACCAATCAATGCTACCTTTATTTCACACCTAGCCTGGAGCATATATATGGGCGAATCAAAAAAGTGGAAAGTAAAACCCAATGCAAACTATTTTTATTTAGAAAACAGCCCCTCTATGGTCGATATGCTTTTAGGCTTTTCGTGGAATGAAGCCATTAACCTGCAGGGAGGCTACAGAACCAATGGGGCAGTGGTAGCTTCGGCAGGTTTTAACTTTAAATCATTTGCAGTTAACTATGCCTATTACCACCACACAGCAGGTTTAATGAGTTTAGCACCTGCACAAAACGAAATAGGCATAGCATTTATGATTAACAAACCAAAAGCCAAGCCAAAAGCACAAAACGAAGTAGTAAGCCAACAAGGAGTGCAGGACGAAATTGATAAAATAAACGACAGATTAAACAGCATTATACAAATAGAAAAAACAAATCCCGGATTCATCAATGTAAAAAAAGAGATCAGCAAACTGAACAGTGACCTGGATAGAATACTAAAAAAATACAATATCAATAACCCGGAGCAGTTAAAGAAAATAAAAGAGTTACAGGGCTCTATTGATTTATTAATCAGTAAATACACCGACTAAATGAGTAAAAAGAAAGCAAGTCTTTTATTAGTTATATATACCATACTTTCCTTAACAGTATATGCGCAAAAGCCCGATACCATAAGTAACGACAAAAACGCAATAAGGAAAGAAGCAATAGAAATGCGCAATAAAATTGACAAGTACATTGCAGAAAAGGTGCAGGCCGAGAAAGACAAGGAAAAAATGCAGGAACTATTAACCAGCGGAAACATACTGGAAAAATTTAACCAGATGCAGCGCAGTATAGATTCCTTGGTAAGCATTACCAATAAACACAGTTTGCAAATAGATTCCCTGCAAAAACAGTTAGTAAGCACTGAGTTTAAAAGGTCCGATAAAAGTAAAAAAGCACTAAGTAAAAAACGGAAAGAGAATAATATAAATAAAGAAATAGTTATAGCTGCAAAGGATACGTCCTTAAAAACCATTCAGGCCGAAGCTTTGGGGGAGCCAAAATCATTTCAACAATTAATAAGTAGTGTACGTTTCGATGAAAAAATAACCAAGTTGAATTTTATGGGTGTATTGACTGTAGATTCGGCTTTGAACCAATTATATGGAAAAAATATAGTGTTGATAGCCTATTACGAGGCAAACGGATTAACCACCAAATCCATTGCTAAAAAACGCGCAAAAGATATAAAGACCTATTTAGCCAGTAAAGACATCAATGTAAAAGGGCTTACCATAGAGTTAAAAGAAAATGAGGTAACAGAAACCAACAAACAATTTCACAATTGCGTAACTATTCTTATTCAGCGCGCAACAGACTAAGCAAATAAATAAACTTTTTTGGAGTAGCTCACCTTATTAATTACTGAAAAAGTTTTATTTAATTTACCCGATGAAAAAACTTTTTCTATTGATGATGCTTTGTATGTGCCATTTTTTAAATGCACAAACCAAAGATTCTACTAATTATACCTTTGCAGAAACCGCACCTGAGTATCCGGGAGGTATTGACGCTATGTACCGGTTTATCAGTAAAAATGTAAACTATCCTGCAAAAGAAAAATGGAAAGGTGTTACCGCTAAAGTAGTTACCAGATTTTCCATTAGTAAAGAAGGAGATGTTACTAATATAACAATACTCAGTAAAACACCTGAAGCATTCAATCAGGAAGTAATAAGAGTAATGAAGCTAATGCCCAAATGGAAACCCGGTACTCTAAACGGTCAGCCTGTTGAAATTTATTTTACCTTACCTGTTATGTTTAATTTAGAAGATGATAAGCCCGTCAAGAACACCCAAAAAAATATGGTGGCAGAATATATTGGAATAGTATGTGGGGTAGTGGCAGGCGTATTAATCTATACACTATTTTTAAAGTAAATTTTTTTCAACCCTATCAATATTTTATTCCCCCTAAAAAGCTAACAATCCAATAATTGTGCTCCACAGGCACATTTATTTCACTTTCTTTTCCACACGCTTTATAGTTTGCTGGCAATAATTATCTTTGCCCAATTTTAAGCAGTTCCATTTGCGAACCCGCTTCAGATTGTTTTATTCAATCAACAAATTATAGAAAATGCCTAAAGATACCAGCCTTAAATCAGTACTTATTATTGGAAGCGGACCTATTATTATTGGTCAAGCATGCGAATTCGATTATTCAGGAAGTCAAGCCGCCCGTTCATTAAAAGAAGAAGGAATTGAAGTTACCTTAATTAACTCAAACCCGGCTACCATTATGACCGACAAAGTAACAGCCGACCATGTTTACCTTTTACCATTAACCATAGAAAGTATTGAGCAAATTCTGCAAGAGCGCCATATCGATGCTGTTTTGCCAACCATGGGTGGCCAAACAGCTTTAAATTTAGCCATTGAAGCCGATGAGATTGGCCTTTGGGATAAATACAATGTGCGTATGATAGGTGTTGATATTGCGGCCATTAATACCACCGAAAACAGAGAGCTTTTTCGCCAGAAAATGATTGATATAGGCGTACCCGTTGCCCAATCGCGCGTGGCCAACTCATTTTTAGAAGGAAAAGAAATTGCACAGCAAATAGGATTTCCGCTGGTAATACGCCCTTCATTTACACTGGGCGGAACAGGTGGAGGATTTGTATTAGATAAATCAGAATTAGATGCCGCTTTAAAACGTGGTTTAGAAGCTTCGCCAACACACGAAGTATTAGTAGAAAAAGCCTTATTTGGCTGGCAGGAATACGAATTGGAATTGTTACGCGATAAAAACAACAATGTAACGGTAATTTGTACCATCGAAAATTTTGACCCGATGGGTATCCATACAGGCGACTCCATTACCGTTGCACCTGCCATGACATTAAGCGACAGCGCTTACCAGCGCATGCGCGATATGGCCATCCATATGATGCGTAGCATTGGAAACTTTACAGGAGGCTGTAACGTACAGTTTGCCGTAAACCCAGAAGACGAAGAAATTATTTCGGTAGAAATTAATCCACGCGTTTCGCGCTCATCAGCACTGGCCAGTAAAGCCACCGGGTATCCAATTGCAAAAATTGCAGCCAAATTAGCTATCGGTTACCATTTAGATGAGTTAAAAAACCCTGTAACCAAAACCACCTCAGCCTTTTTTGAGCCGGCTATAGATTACGTAATAGTAAAAGTACCACGCTGGAATTTCGATAAATTTAAAGGAGCCAACAAAACCTTAGGTTTACAAATGAAATCAGTGGGCGAAACCATGGGCATAGGCAGAACCTTTATTGAAGCCCTGCAAAAAGCCATTCAATCGTTAGAAATAAAACGCAATGGTTTAGGAGCCGATGGTTACCAGCAAAAGAAACTGGAAGACATAGTAGAGAAACTGAAAAACCCAAGCTGGGATAGAATATTTGCCGTAAAAGATGCGCTGAGTCTAGGAGTACCTATTTCATCAGTAGAGAAAATGACCCGTATAAGCCGTTGGTTCCTGAACCAGATAAGCGATATGGTGCATTTAGAAAATACCTGCAAACGTTTTAACCTGAACAACATGCCACAAGAGGTTATGTTAGATTTAAAACAAAAAGGATACAGCGATGCTCAGATAGCCCATTTGTTAGGAGGTGATACCACCGAAGACCAGGTTTGGGATTTAAGAAAGAAAATGGGTATTAAGCGCGTTTACAAAATGGTAGATACCTGTGCGGCCGAATTCCCATCGCCAACCAATTATTTTTATTCAACGTTTGACCAGGAGGATGAAAGCATTGTTTCCGATAAAAAGAAAGTAATTGTTTTAGGCTCAGGTCCGAACAGGATTGGCCAGGGTATAGAGTTCGATTATTGCTGTGTACACGGTTTGTTAGCCTCCAAAGAATGTGGTTACGAAGCCATCATGATTAATTGCAATCCCGAAACCGTTTCAACCGATTTCGATATGGCGGATAAATTATATTTTGAGCCTATTTTCTGGGAACACATCCGCGAGATAATTGAAAAAGAAAAACCCGAAGGCGTAATTGTACAACTAGGTGGTCAAACCGCTTTAAAACTAGCCCGTAAATTCCACGAGCACGGAATAAAAATTATAGGAACCAGTTTCCCTGATATGGATTTATCAGAAGACAGAGGTTCATTCTCAGATTTATTAAAAGAACTGGATATACCATATCCTAATTACGGTGTGGCCGAAGATGCAGACGAAGCCATAGCAGTAGCCAATAAAGTTGGTTACCCGGTATTGGTTCGCCCTAGTTACGTGCTGGGTGGACAAGGCATGAAAATAGTAATAAACGATGAAGACTTGGAGAAGGCAGTAATTGATTTATTAGGCGATTTACCGGGCAACCGCGTGCTGATTGACCACTTTTTGGATAGGGCAGAAGAAGCCGAAATAGATTTGATATGCGATGGCGAAACCGTTCACATTATAGGAATGATGGAGCACATAGAGCCTGCAGGTATTCACAGTGGCGATAGCAGTGCCGTATTACCACCATTCAGCTTAAGTGAAAATGTGCAAAAACAAATGGAAGACATTGCTACCAAATTAGCCTTTAAAATGAACATAAGAGGCTTAATGAATATGCAGTTTGCCATTAAAAACGAAAAAGTATATGTAATTGAAGCCAACCCACGCTCAAGCAGAACGGTACCATTTATAGCCAAAGCATACGGTATAGCCTATGTTAACATAGCTACCAAAATTATGTTAGGCCATAATAAACTAACTGACTTTACCTTCGACAGGCAATTAAAAGGATACGCTATCAAAGAACCTGTATTTTCATTCAATAAATTCCCGAATGTAAATAAAGAGTTGGGCCCCGAAATGAAATCGACAGGCGAAGCCATACGTTTTATCAAAGACCTGAACGATCCGCATTTCCGCCAGTTAAGAAGCGAGAAAAGCATGTTCTTAAGTAAATAGTTTGTGTAAAAAACTATCATAATCAGCACATTAAAAGTTGTTTCACAGGAATATATTTTTATATTCGTTTTACGATGAAAAATATATTCCTGTTTACCTTTATCCTTACCCTTGCATTGGCTTCTTGCAGTAAAGAAGAATCAAAAACAACACAAGAAGAAATATTGGAAATAAAAACCAGTTTTGGTAATATGTATATGTGGTTATACAAAGAAACACCACTCCACAGAGCCAACTACCTGAGTTTAGCCGATACCAATTACTTAGACGGAACCACTTTTCACCGTTGTGTAAAAGACTTTGTAATACAGGGAGGCGACCCCAATTCAAAAGATGCCGATTCAACCAACGATGGTACTGGAGGTCCGGCTTATACCATACCTGCCGAAATAGACGCTACCAAACTTAAACATGTGTATGGCGCAGTAGGTGCTGCCAGAACTAATAATCCCGCCAAAGCATCAAGCGGCTCCCAATTTTATATAGTAATAAATAAATCAGGCACCCCCAATTTAGATGGTGGATATACCGTATTTGGTAAAATTATAAAAGGCATGGAAGTAGCAGAGCAAATTGTATTACAACCACAAAAAGCAAGTAATAACAGGCCATACACCAATATAATAATGGATGTAAACAAATTGAAAAAAACACTGGATGAGTTAAAGACAGAATATAATTTTGTGCCTTAAACCCGTTTATGCAATGAATAAAAAACAGGTTTAAGAAACCCATAAGTTTGACCATTTCGTTGCTGCTAATTATTGGTATTATAGACAGCGTATGCGGTGCCATTATAACCCTGTAATAATTGTTATTATACTTAATCCTTAGCAGGCCTTTTGTGTTTCCAGCGCCTGTGGCTCCATAACCATATTTCAGGTTGGTGAATAATATCCTCTTCCAGTTTTTGGTGAAAAGTATTCGTTATATAAAAATATTCAGTAGTACTGGCATCATCACATATTACCTCCAGCCAACACTCGTAAAAGCCCCTGCGCGGTTTAGTTACATGGCAGTAAACAACCGGATATTTAAACTTTTTGGCAATTTTTTCCGCACCGGTATAAACAGGAGTATCCTGGTTTAAAAAAGTAAGCCAATGTGCATTTTGTGCACTAGGTGTCTGGTCAGCAATAAAACCGGTAGCCGTAAACTCATTGCGTTGAGCAATCATTTCGCGCAAAGTGTTTTCCATGGTAAACAAATGCATACCCAAACGCGTACGCATTTTATAAGTAAGCCATTCAAAAAATGGGCTGCTCAGTTTATGATAGATACCGCAAATCTGAACATTCGTTTCCAGTTGCCATATATTAGGAAGCCATTCCCAGTTACCCATGTGGCCGGTTAAAATAATAAAGCTTTGTTGCTTATCAATAAAAGGTTTAATCACTTCAAAATTGTGGTAGACACCTTTTTTATAAAGCTCCTTAGCCGAGCAGGTAAGTAGTTTAAAAGTTTCTAAAAATACATCAAATAAATGCTTGTAAAATTTTTTAGCAATGGTTTCAACCTGTTGTTCTGTATAAGTGGGAAAGGCATTGCGTATATTACCAAACACAACCTTTTTGCGGTAACCAATTACATAAAAAGCCAGATAGTATAGTAGGTTACTCAACATATAGAGCACAGGATATGGCAACATACCCAATGCGAAAAATGGAATAGCATAAATGTTAAATAAAAACTTTTTCAAAAAAACAGGTCTTATTAAGTGAATCCAAAAGTATGCGAATAGCATCTAAAAACATAATTGTTTCAATTGTTACCAAGTTGCTTTAAAATTGCGGACGCATGCAATTGGTAGAAAGCTTTGATAGCGCCAAAAATGGCAAAATAAATGTAATACGCTTGCTTGATAAGCTGGTGGTAAATACACGCAATGCCAATCAGTCGTTCGATGGGCTGCATGCATTATTCGGTCATGTGTTTAATGATTTACAATTAAGAGAAACAGCCCCACAAAAAATATTGTGTTTAGGTCTGGCGGGTGGCAGTATAGTACATATTATTAAAAACGAGCTACAGCTTAGCAGCCATATTACCGCCATTGAGTACGATGAAGTAATGGTGGAAATAGCCAATAAATACTTTGGCTTACAGCAATTCAATAATTTACATGTAGTAATAGCCGATGCCTTTGAGTACGCAGCACAAAACGCTGATACAGCCCAGTTCGATTTAATAATAGTTGATTTGTTTGAAGACAACAAAGTAGCTTCAAAAGTATTTGATACAGACTTTAACGAGCAGTTGTTACAAATGTGCCTTAACGGAACTATTATTATCAATGCTATTTGTACCAATAAAAACCAGCTATTGCAATTAAATACATTGTTTAGTTTTTATAAAAGCAAACAAAACAACTGCACACTGAAAACCTACCCGATAGCGCCCGAAAACAAGGTTTTAATTGTGCAAACCTGAACAATAAAGCATACTTATATATTTTTTACCAACACATAGTAATAACTAGGCCGTAGTTATTTTATTTGCACCTACTTATGATGAATTGGCTTCAATTATTAAAACCATATAGATACAAACAAACCCTGCAAGATGGCGCTACTAGCCGAACCGAGTTTGAGCGTGATTTTGACCGGGTTGTATTTTCAGAACCATTTAGAAAACTGCAGGATAAAACCCAGGTAATACCCTTACCCGAAAACGATTTTGTACACAACAGGCTAACCCATAGTTTAGAAACCTCCAGCGTTGGGCGTAGTTTAGGCAGGAAAGTAGCCGAAGCATTG
This sequence comes from uncultured Bifidobacterium sp., assembly GCA_964442045.1. Lineage (GTDB taxonomy): Bacteria > Bacteroidota > Bacteroidia > UKL13-3 > UKL13-3 > JAAFJM01. The sequence goes on along the minus strand of CAYTWI010000066.1, from coordinate 908 downwards.
TTGTTAAAATACCCTGACTTAAACAAAGAGTTAAACAGTTACGACATAGGTTGTATAGTGGCAGCCGCCTGTTTAGCACATGATATTGGCAATCCGCCTTTTGGCCACAGTGGCGAAGATGCCATACGCGAATACTTTTTAAACGGACAGGGTGCCTCATTGAAAGAGGAAATAGCCGATGATAAAAAATGGGAAGACCTGATTAATTTTGAAGGCAATGCCAATGGATTTAAAGTAGTAACCAACTCTAGCGGTAATGATAAAGGTTTACGCTTAACCTATCCAACCCTGGCCGCATTCAGCAAATACCCGAAAGAAAGCTTACCCATTTATGCCGATAAACAGGTACATGAAAAAAAGTTTGGTTTTTTTCAAAGCGAAACCGCCTATTTTCAGGATGTAGCCACCAAATTAGGTTTGTTAAATACCCGCAATGACGGGCATTTAAACTGGTGCCGCCATCCTTTGGCATTTTTAGTAGAAGCCGCTGACGATATATGCTACAGCATTATAGATTTTGAAGACGGCTTAAACTTAAAATGGATAGATTTTGCCTATGCAAAAGAGTTGCTCATTCCCTTTGTAGAAAATTACAAAGCAGAGAAATTTGAGCAAATGACCTTTGAAGGACAAGTAGGTTTTCTGCGTGCTTCAGCCATTGATTATTTAACCAAAGAGCTGGCACAAATATTTATGCAAAACGAAGAGGCCATATTATCCGGTACATTCAATCAGTCGTTGATAAAACTAAGCAGCAAAAGCCAGTTAATAGATAAGATAAAAAAAATTACCCGCGAAAAAGTATATAAAAACCGCATTGTTATAGAAATAGAAGCAGCCGGTTTTGAAGTAATAAGCGGCCTGTTGCATATATGTATTTCAGCCGTTAACCAACATTACAAGGCACA